>JAWOJI010000499.1:0-5149 GCA_046481735.1 Desulfatiglandales bacterium
CCCTCACCCCGCCTTTCCTACGAGGGGAGAGGAGAAAGATGCGCGGATATGACCCGCGAGCCTCCGCACTCCTTCGCAGGTGGGCCGGCCTTTCCCACGAGACGTGAGGACGCAAAGAGGAGTGCCGCCGGAGACGAGGGTCGTTCGGTTGAAGCTCATGTCGTAAGCGCTTGCATCAAGCCGGCTGCCACAACGGACGGATCCGTGAAGAGAGCTTCGTGGCTCCCTTCAATTTCGACGAGAACGTGAGGCCCCAGCCCTTCGGCCATGGCCAGGTAAGCTCCGGGCGGCAGGGTCGGCAAAGGCCATGCCCCCACTCGTCCGGCCTGGCGCCAAGTCTTTCTTTCCGCTCATCCGAACTGCCCATGATTTGTCGCTCACGCAAAAAAAAGGGGCCGGTCACGGACCGGAGCCCCCTTGGTTTTCAGTGGTAGGCACGCGGGGATTTGAACCCCGGACCCCTACCGTGTCAGGGTAGTGCTCTCCCCCTGAGCTACGTGCCTAAATGTTTCATCCAAATATCAACTCGCCCTGTCAATGTCAAGCACTATGTCGGAGCAGCCGGGATTCTTGAGGGATCACCTGGAGGCGGGCCACTTCTCCGTGAGCTCTTCCCTCATTCTTTTTCGCCGGCGGACATGACCCTCAACCCGTACTGGATGTAGTGAAGACCGGATGCGACCGTAAAGAGGGCGGTCGCATAGTAGAGGAACGAGTACGCCATCGGAGAAAGAGGGAAAATCCCCTTGGCTAGAATTGCAGCCACAGTCAGGAACTGCAAACAGGTGTTTATTTTGCTCAGGACGGAAGGCCGGATGTGCAATTCCAGTTTGTTCAAGTGGATGGTGAGAACACCGAGCAGGATCGTCACATCCCTGGCAATCACCGTGACGGTCAACCACGCCGGCAAGTGGCCCATGGCGGCCAGGACGATAAAAGCCGTCACGAGCAGCAGTTTGTCCGCAAGCGGATCGAGGAAAGCCCCAAGCCTGCTTTTCTGGTTGAAAAATCTCGCTACAAAACCGTCCACTCCGTCGCTGACAGAGCAAATGACGAAGACGACGAGCGCTGCAGTGAGGTGATCGTTCATCAGGTAGATGACGAAAACCGGCGCCAGGATGATCCTGAGAATGGTGATGAGATTCGGTATCGTCATGCCCGTCATCGCACTCTGAAAATTTCGGGGTCATCCTCCGATATGGCGCTCTATTTCAAGAAGAGGAATTTCTTCCGCCCCTCCATCGGATTGACTTCTCTGGATTGACTTCCCAATCCACTCACTTCTCCTTGATTCTGTTCTCGGCCCTCCTGAGAACCAGGAGCGCGTCGACACCCGAGATGGTCTCCATGGGGTGGAAGTACCCTTGCCAACCTTCCATGATACCGCCCCAGTCATAGCAAATCATGATGCTGGTGAAGTGGGGACTGTTTCTCCGCACGTCCTGAAAAGGCGATTCGGATCGGATGTACCTCTGCTTCAACTCGGGAGTTCCGCCGGCCTTGACCAGAAGATCGGCCATGACCGTGGCAAAACCCGCCCTGGTCAAGTATTGCTCGACCCCGAATGAGCCGTCCGCAAGAACACCCAAGCCCTGGATGTCCAGTCGTAAAACAAGTAGAATCTCCTCTTTCATCCGGTGTTTCCGCGCATCCGGAGGCAGGCCCGACAGTTGAAGGCGCGTGTTCAGGCCAGTGCCGGTTTGGACCCGTTCGATCGGAAATTCCTTCGCCAACAACCCGGCGCACTCCGCACGGGTGATTCGCTTCACCAGGGCCACTTCTTTACCCAAATCCGACCGGGGATCGGCCTCCCCGATTTTCTTCAGGACCTCGAGTTCCTCCCGAGCTTCGTTTAGAAGCGTTTTGTTGAGTTTCACGATTTCTGTGAAGGCTCCTTCTGCATCGTGGAACCGGTTGGCCTTCTTGTAGGCCAGCCCCAGTTCAAGGTAGGCCTCAGGCAGTTCGCCCGACCAGGAGAGGGCCTGATCAAAGCGTTTTTCAACTTTGGTGAGCCAACCCGCACCTGACTCCATTCTGTAGAGGCTCATCATCCCTACCTCCACCAGTGCGCGATTCAGGCTGTCCTCTGCAGCCTCTCCGGCTCGACCCATGAGATCAAAGGCCCGGGAGAAATCTTTTTTCATCCCATAAACCAGACCCAATCCCCTGTAGGCGGGCGAGTACTTCGGCCGGAGATGCAATGCCTGTTCGAACTCTCTTTGCGCATCGGACAAGCGCTCTTTTCTGAGAAACGCAAAGCCGTTAAAAACCCTTTGCTCGGGAACATCCAGCTCCCCAAACGGATAAACCCCGGTACGAGGGCCGCATGCACCAAGCAGAACGATCACGGATGCCGCGAGCAGGCTCCATCCCCTCACAGAACTCAGGCGTTTCATTGGTGTGCCTCCAACAAGGTCCCTGTGGTGAACCTCAGGGTGAGATTAGTCTGTCACCAGAAGCACTCTGCACTGATGCAGAAAGTTTAAGTTGCTGGCAAGCCTCCTGATTTTGGCCGCATCGGCATTGCTGATCAGGATGTCGCAAGGCCCGGCCTCGACCGTCCGAATACCCTTGACGCTGAGTGGGTTCGGGCCGATCTTCGGATGGCTCTCCCCCGAAGCGATGTTTCTGGCGTATGAAGCCATCCCCCTTTCCACCGCATGGTCGCGGCTCGCAAAGGCGGGTCCGTAAACAATCTCCCCCTCTTCATCGACAATGAGAGGGACCAGGCACGGCTTAAGTGGAACCCCCCTGCAGTCCACAAGGAGGCCACTGAAGGGCTCTGCTTTTTGACTCGGGTCTTGTGGCTGCATTACCGTGGGTATGACCGAAATGTCTCTGGGGAGCAAGCGCTCAGCCAGCGGGCCGTACAGCCTGATGGAAACCCTGACCCGAACTCTGTCATCCGGGCCGTAGGAGAGATCTACAGTCCGGGCGTCTCTAACCAGAATTTCCAGGATTTCATCCGGGATTCTTTTGCCCGCCATGTGGTCGGCTGCAAGAGTTTTCGAATCGACCCGAATGCTTTTGACGAGAGCGATGAGATTGCTTCGGGCTTCAGTGCCTGCATCCCTTTCAGCGGCAGCCCTGGCATGGGCTGCATTGATAGGATTCGGCGGCGGTCTCCCCACGCCGGATGCTTCGATGAACCCGTTGGTCCAGTCGATCCTGCCATGCTGAAGCACCTCGATGAAATTCTCTCGGGCAGCCGGTTGCGAAGCCGTTGCCGCAAGAATTCCCAGGATGATGGACAGGTAAAAAAGGGCTTTTCCCCCAAGCTTATTTTTTTTTGCCGATAAATGCATGGATTTCCTGCGCGAGAAATTCCCTCTCCCCGAAACCGATCCATTTCATCTCAGGATCGGCCCTGAACCATGTAAGCTGCCTTTTCGCGTATCTCCTTGTGTCTTTCTGAAGTTCGCTGATCATTCGATCGCGATCCACAAGGCCGTCCAGGTGCTGCACAGCGTGGCGATAACCCAAGGATTTCATGGATTTCAGGTCTGGAGAGTATCCTCTGTTGAGGAGCCCCTCGGTTTCCTCGACAAGGCCTCTCTCAACCATTGAAAGACTTCGCCTGTTGATTCGATGATAAAGGTCCTCCCGATCCATTTGCAAACAAAATCTTATGGAACGAAAGGTCTTGTTCCTGAAGCCGTGCTCCCTTGCAAGGGCTGAAAACGGCCGTCCCATGAGCTGGATGATCTCAAGGGAGCGGATGATTCTCACCCAATCCCGAGGATGGATTTTCTGCGCGCTTTCAGGGTCAAGCCGGGCAAGTCTGCGGTGAAGCGCTTCAGACCCCAGTGCATCGCGTTGACTCCTGAGACCCTCTCTGATCTGCAGGTCTGCAGGGGGACAAGAGAAAAGCCCCCCCAACAGGGTCTTGATGTAGAGCCCCGTTCCCCCCACCAGGAAGCACACACGGCCCCTGGCCAGAATATCCTCTATTGCCGACACGGCAAGGGAACGATAAACAGCTGCGTTGAAGTCTTGATCAGGATCGACGATGTCGAACAAATGATGGGGGGTACCCGCTCTAACTTCAGGACTTGGTTTTGCCGTCCCAATGTCCATCCCTTTGTAGACCTGCATGGAATCCGCGTTGACGATTTCTCCGCCGAACTGCTGAGCCAATTCGACGGAGAGTGCACTCTTGCCGGAAGCCGTGGGGCCCGTAATAACTACGATTTTTCTCGCCGGTTCAACCATGAGAGGAAAGACCCCACCAAGCACCGCAATCCTCCGACCCGGAATCCTCCTTGAGTGAGACAGATCACGTGTCTAGACGACCCTCTTGAACATCTTTTCGATCTCGAAAAAGGTGAATTTCTGGAAAATGGGTCGACCATGGGGACAGTGGCTCGGGAGTTCCGCCCGATTGAGATCGCGAAGCAGGTGTCTCATCTCATCCGGGGACAGGCGCGTTCCTGCGCGTATCGCACCATGGCATGCCATGACGCTCAGCATCGCATCCAGGGCGTTCTGACTCGAAAGATCGGGGTTTTTTTCAAGAATCGGGGCCGCCTCCTTGAGGAAGTCCATCCAATTCGCGTGAACCATGGAGGAGGGAACGGACCGGATCAAGAAGGAGTTTCCTCCAAAGGGTTCGATTTCAATGCCGATTTTCTTCAGTTGATCGAGATGCCTCAAGAGGATTCTCGCCTCCTTCGGAGGGGGTTCCAGGCTTGGCGGGATCAAGAAGGACTGAATCTCCATCGGTGAATTCTCTTTGGAGCGCTTCAGCTTCTCATAGAGCACCCTTTCATGGGCCGCGTGCTGATCAATCATGAAGAAACCGTCCTCGGCCTCGCAAAGGAGATACGTCTGCCTCAATTGGCCGATGACTTCGAGACGGTCCCCAAGAAGAAAAGCCGCAGGTTGACTCGGCAAGCCGCTCTGTACCTCCTCGCAAGACAGGGTTTGGCCGGAAGGTTGTTCCCGCCCGTAGGTTGGGGCAGGCTCAGCCATGGAGAAGGACGACTGCCGTGGTTCGGCAGGCTCGGTTTCGGATGCCGCCCCTGCCCCCGAAAAGGAGCGAATCCTTTCACCCAACGCTTTGTCGACCACGGACCGGATCACATCGTGCACCTGCCTTCCTTCCCGGAAACGCACCTCCTGCTTTGTCGGATGCACATTCACGTCCACA
>JAWOJI010000016.1:0-11795 GCA_046481735.1 Desulfatiglandales bacterium
GCCACGGACAAGGGAACCTTGTCCGTGGCACCGGTCCGCGCGAGCTTGCAGGGGCGAAGCTTACAAGCAAAGCCCTGTCTGCGGCTAATCGAGCCCCTGAGGGGCGTTTTAGGAAATCCGCTGGTGCGGATTTCCTTTCTCTTCTTTGATCTTTTCGTGCAGTTCTCTGAAGGTCGGCGCCGGCAGGGCGCCGGATTTGTCGGGCCGGATCATGATTTGCACGGCGCCGGTTGCGCAAACCTTGGCGCAGACCCCGCAGCCGATGCACCATGCTTCATCGACAACCGGGAGACCCCCGTCCAGTTTCACGGCCTGCACCGGGCAAATGTCCGCGCATTCCCCGCAGCCGGTGCAAAGGCCCTCATCGGTAGTTCTGAGAAAGTAAGTCGCCATGAGCACGTCACGGGGGATCTTTCTCCTCCTGATGCTGCCCACGTTCCAACACGCGCAACCGCAGCAATTGCAGTTGTGCTGGACCTCCCCCTCCGCGTTGTCCACGAAATGAACCAGACCTGCTTCCTCGGTCTTCCGGACGATTTCCATGGCTTCTTCCTTGGATATTTCCTTTGCGAGCCCCTTGTCGAGAACGTAGCGCGCCATGGCGTTGAACTTCATGCAGACCTCCGTGGGATGTTCACAGCCTTTGCCCGCCAACCGGTGAGCGATGCGGCAAGGGCAATGGGCCACGGCGATAAGCCGGGCCTTCCTGACCACATCCTCCATCATGTGAAAAGGGTAAACGGCCTGTATGGCGGCCGGAACCATCCGGCCCACGGGGACGTATCGGTAAGGTTTGGTTTCAGAGGGACTGAAAGCCTCCCGGGTCACCTGCCTGTTGAAGTATTTGGCCGTCAGCAAAGCCATTTTACGGGCCTGTGGCGTGTCCTCCCCTTTCCAGTGAAAGGTCTGGGGAAAACCAAAACCCACCTGGTGCAGGGCATAGCCCTTTTCTCCTCTCTCCGTGATCGCCGAGTACAGCAGGCCCTTTTGATCGAGACCCTCGAGCACCTCTGCCAGAGCCTCCTTTTTCATGTTCGCGACTCCGGCAATTTCATCGATCCCTATAGGATCCAGAGGTATCGGCCGGTTGGGGACAGCAAGGGCCGCTTCCGCTTCAAGAGGGCTGAAAACCTCCTTCAGAAGAACGACCAGATCTTCCCGCACAGGGTAGCCCATGCCCAGGCGGGACAGGTGCTCCGCCAGCCTCGAATAGACGTCATCACTTCTCGTTGTCGTGTCCATACGCTCCCTCATTTTGCCACCGGCGCCACGGTCAAGGGAACCTTGTCCGTGCCCTTCCTGCCCACGGACAAGACAAGCTTGTCCGTGCCACCTATCTCGCCCCACCGGTGCCATGGTCAACCGAAGGCTTGCTCGCCTCGGGCGAGTTGTCCGTGCCACCGCTCACACAAACTCATGAACTTTTTCACGGAACCCCGGTCACGGTTCACTGCCAACGGACTCCCCGACCGCCTTCAGTTCCTCCCGGAGATACTCGATGAGTTCCACATCTTCCTCCTTCACCGTTGGGCGGGTCTTGATCAGTTTTCGCAGCGTCTTGATCTGGCCTTCCAGATCCACAATCGCATTCAGCATCGCAGCCTGGAAATCCGGCGCCGCCTCGGCTTGAGCGGGTTCCTCGATGATGATTTCCTTGGGCTTGAGGACCAGCCTTTCCTTCCATCGGGGAACGTGAACCTTCATGCCGTGAATTTCCTCTATTTTCTCGGCCAGCGCCTTGCTCGCAACGGATTCGCCATGGACCAGGAAAACTCTCGGGTCGCTCTCGAAATGACCGACCCAGTCCAGCAAATCGCTCTGGTCTGCATGGGCTGAGAAACCGCCGATGGTGAAGACTTTGGCTTTTACCGCCACATTCTCTCCAAAGATTTTGACTTGCCTGGCTCCGTCCACGATCCTCCGACCTGTGGTGCCTTGGGCTTGGAACCCGACAATGACAAGACTCGCGCCCTCTCGCCAGAGGTTGTGCTTGAGATGGTGCTTGATCCGGCCTGCGGTGCACATCCCGTTTCCGGCAATGACAATGGCAGGCCCCGACGCCTGGTTGATGGCCATGGATTGCTGGCTCGTCTCCGTGAAACGGAGGTTCGGCATGTCAAAGGGGTCAAAGCCCTGATCCACAATGGCCATGGCCTCTTCGTCGTAATATTGCTTGTTGTTTCTGAAAATCCGGGTGGCCTTGATGGCCAGGGGGCTGTCCAGGAAAATGGGGATTTCGGGAAGGCGTCCTTCCCGTTGGAATTCACCGAGCACGTAGAGGATCTCCTGAGTCCTTTCCACCGCAAAAGCCGGGATCATGATCTTCTCGCCCCTGGACGTTGCGTATTCGATCGCTTCCAGCAGCTCAGCCTTGCTCGCCTCGAAAGTGCGGTGAAGCCTGTTGCCGTAGGTGGATTCCAGAAAAAGGTAGTCTGCGTCGAAAACCTCGTGCGGATCCCTGATGATGATCTGGTTCTTTTTCCCCAGATCTCCGGAAAACACCACCTTGAGGGAGTTCCGGTTTTCCTCCACCCACAGCTCCAGAATCGATGACCCCAGAATGTGGCCCGCATTCCTCAGTCTCGCCCGAATTCCTGGTTCCGGTTCAATGACCTGGTCTCTTTCAACCGGGTGCAGACATTGGATGGCCGCTTCCGCATCTTCCGTGGTGTACAGGGGTTGGACTTCAGATCGGGCCTTTCTCTTGTTCTTCCTTGTCTGCCATTCCGCGTCCATTTCCTGGATGTGAGCCGCATCGAGGAGCATGATGCTGCTCAGCTCCGCCGTGGGCGGAGAGGTGATGATCCGCCCTCGAAACCCGTCCTTGACCAGCTTCGGGATTCTGCCGGAGTGGTCGATGTGGGCATGGGTCAGGAAGAGGGTGCTGATTTTTTTCGGATCGAATCCCCAGTCTTGCCGGTTCCGTGCATCCATCTCTCTGTTGCCCTGAAAAAGCCCGCAGTCCACCAGCACTCTCTTGCCCTGAACGCTTTCCACCAGGTAACACGACCCGGTGACCCCTCCCGCTCCTCCCAAACAGGTCACTCTCACCATGTCAGTCTCCTGAGAAAATAGAGCCCCGGAGGGGCCTTTCATGAAATCCGCATCAGCGAATTTCATATTACCAAAAATAAACCGCTTTGGCGTTGATAAAATGCATTTCAAGGTCTACAATATTGCCCAATCTTTTGTTCGTGGCATCATAGGGATAGTGCGCCCCCGAAGGCGCGTTATATGAAATCTGCATCGGCAGATTTCATGGAGGTGAACGCGTGGATGTCTTATCGGCCATAAAGGAACGCAGGAGCACAAGGGCTTTTCTCGATCGGCCCGTCGACAGGGAGACCCTCGAAAGGCTGCTCTATCTGGCGACACAGGCGCCTTCGGCCATCAACATGCAGCCGTGGGAATTCACGGTTGTCTCCGGCGAGGAGAGAAAGAGGCTAAGCCGGCTCCTCGTAAAGCGCATGAGGGAGAGGAACATCTCCTGCGGGCCTGGCGCGCAAAAGCCCCTTCCCGAGGTTTTCGTGGAGCGCCAGCGAGAGCTTCTGCAGTGCATTCTCCCCGCCCTGCCTGAAGCGACGGCCTTCACCGACTTCATCAATGAGGGAAGCTGCAATTTCTACGGCGCTCCAACAGCGATCTTCCTCACACTCGACAAGGCTTTTTCCAGCGCCAGGCTCACCGACATCGGAATCGTGGTGGGCTACCTTGTCCTGGCCGCTCATGCTATGGGGCTCGGCACCTGCCCCATCGGCCTTGTGGCGGCCTTTGACGATGACATCAAGGACTCTCTCAACCTTCCTGACGACAAGACAGTGGTGGTCGCCGTTGCGGTAGGCTACCGAGACGAATCCTCCCCCATCAACCGTTCCAGGTCCGGAAGAGCCCCGCTCGAAGAAGTGACCCGGTGGCGGGAGTGAAACCGGTGATCAGCAATTCAGAGACCGGTGTTCAGAGTTCAGTTTAGGCGATTATACCTCCCATGTCCAAACCGCCCAAGGTAATTTATGCTTGCCAGTCCTGCGGCTACCAGGCCCCAAAATGGCTGGGCCGGTGCCCTGACTGCGGCGCGTGGAACTCCTTCGCAGAGGAAGTCGCCGCCACCGGCACAAAAAAACCTGCCGGCGATGACATGGGCGACCCTCAGACCATCGATTCGATTTGCCTGGATCATGAAATGCGGATCAAGTCCGGCATTGCTGAATTCGACCGCACCCTTGGCGGTGGATTGGTGCCCGGTTCCCTGGTGCTCATCGGGGGGGATCCCGGCATCGGGAAATCCACGCTCCTCCTTCAGGTGGTGGCAAGCCTTTCCAACAGGGGGCTGACGGCTCTTTATCTCACCGGGGAAGAATCCCCCCAGCAGGTCAAGCTCAGGGCCGAGCGGCTTGACATTCATTCAGGAGCGCTTTATGTGCTTGCAGGAACCTGCATCGAAAGCCTCTTCGAGAAGATCGGAGCGGTCAAGCCTGCACTGCTGGTCATTGACTCCATACAGACGGTTTACACCGATGCCCTTTCTTCAGCGCCCGGCAGCGTAGGCCAGGTGCGGGAGGTCGCATCACAGATCCTCAACTGGTCAAAGAAAACCGGCATCCCGACGTTTCTCATCGGCCATGTGACCAAGGACGGCGCCATCGCAGGACCCAAGGTCCTGGAGCACCTGGTGGACACGGTGCTTTACTTTGAAGGGGACAGCTCCCACGCCTTCAGGATCCTTCGGGCCGTCAAAAACCGCTACGGTTCCACCAACGAGATCGGCGTTTTTGAAATGAAGGACACCGGTCTTCATGAAGTGGGAAATCCCTCCCGTCTGTTTCTCGAGGAACGGCCCGAGGGCGCATCGGGTTCCGTGGTGATCCCTTGCCTGGAAGGCACAAGGCCTCTCCTGGTGGAAATCCAGGCCTTGGTGGGCCCCAGCCCTTTCGGTATGCCCCGGAGAACGGCTGTGGGGGTAGACCACAACCGCATCTCCCTCCTCGTTGCCGTTCTCGGGAAGCGAGTGGGCATGGAGATGGGGGATCAGGACATCTTCGTAAACGTGGCAGGCGGCTTGAAAGTGGATGAACCGGCTGCGGACTTGAGCATTGTATGCGCCATGATCTCCAGTTTTCTGGACAGACCCGTAGGAGGCAACCTCGTGGTTTTCGGCGAGGTGGGACTGGCCGGCGAAGTGCGAGGAGTGAGCCAGGCGGAATTGAGGATCAAGGAAGCAAAAAAGCTCGGTTTTTCTCGATGCATCCTTTCCAGGAGCAACCTCGAAGGCTGCACCCACATGGGGGGCATGGAGCTGGTCGGCGTCGATTCGGTCAAGTCGCTGATCGAAGTCCTCTTTTGACCTCTCAGCATCGAGGCGCAAAGGGCTG
Organism: Desulfatiglandales bacterium; assembly: GCA_046481735.1. Classification (GTDB taxonomy): domain Bacteria; phylum Desulfobacterota; class DSM-4660; order Desulfatiglandales; family HGW-15; genus JAFGDM01. The sequence continues at coordinate 5,370 of JAWOJI010000016.1, forward strand.
AGAGACCCCCATGCCCGGACCGGAAAATTTGAATGTAAAGACGCTAAACTGTTACAAAATCTTGACAGGGATTATGAATACATTGTAATCACATTACAGCTACTGCGTCGATCGTTTCGAGGTGGTGCGTGAGAAATCGCAGAGAAAGGAAGCCTTCATGAGTCAGACAGGCGGCCGAGTCCCGAAACAGGAAGGAGGGAGCGCTTCCTCGCAGGAAGAGGAAAAGCCGGAGCAGCGCAAGGTGAAGTTCGAAGTGTACGGCGAGGAGATGCTGGAAAAGGAAGTGAAGTACAGTGGGAACAGCGGGAGAGTCTACCTCCCCCCTGAATGGATCGGGAAACAGATCAAGGTGATCCGCATCAATTAGGCCGTCGAAGGCTTTTTGGAAGAAGCCCCGCCAGGATCCGTCAGGATGCCTCTTTCCAGGAAATCCCGGCTCACGTAATCCAATCCGAGGTTGTCCAGCGTTTCCTTGGTTGGAATTCCATCCTTTGTCCACCCTTTGAATTCATAGTATGCGTCAAGCAGTTTTTGCTCGTACTCATGGTCTCTCACTTTCCAATGATCTTCCGGAGGACGTTCGTCCTTTCTCCGAAGGCCCCTCCTCACGTTCAGTGCCCTCACCAGGTTGCGGTTTCTCCTGGCGATTTCCCACAGTCCGCCTTTGTCAAGCTCCATCCCTGTCGCAAGGGAGATCAGATGGGGGATGTTGTGCGTGTGATACGGGATCCTCCCTCCGAACTGGCCTCTGAACGACGAAAGGAAGCCGCAAAGCCCGATGGCGTCATCGATGTAGTGCATGATCTCGTTCCAGTCACAAATGAGGCAGGAGGCTTCAAGGGACAGTTCCTGCCGCTTTTCCCACTCCAGAAAAATCTGTTTGATCCTGTCGTCGGGAACCGCCGCCCAATCCCTCACAAACTGCTCCCTCTTCTCCCTCGTGGGAAGAGGGTCCTGAGGAAAGGACCCTTCGATCTGGGTGATGTTCATCTTCTCACCCGTGGCAATCATCAGGAAATAGGGAGGATTCAATTTCCCCAGTTTGATGGTGACCTGCTCGAACTTCTTGGTGGTATTGTGATCATAGGCTTCCGCACCCTTGCCGATCCGGCGAGCCGCCCGGTACACCCCGTCGGCCAGGGCGTCCCCAACCCCTTCCCGCCGAACGATCTTTTCGAGGAGGTAGAAGAACCTCGCTCCCGATTCGGGCGGGAATCCCGGCAGATCATTGTCCGACAGAATGCCTGCTTCGTAGAGTTCAACCGCAAAGGCGAGCACCTGGGGCGTTGAGAACCCGTCCAGGCCATACTCCTGGGCGACGCCGAGGATGTCGTAGTTGAAATCCAGATCCTTGTAGGCCGCCATGGCATAGGTCAGCTTGTTGAAGCACTTCTGGAAATAGAGCGGCCTTCCCGGGTAGGCAATCGCCTGGTGGCAATCCTTCGGGCAGTTGTAGCACCCCGTCCAGCGCAGCCGCACGCGATCGCTGACCGCCTTCCACTTCTCCTCGAGGTTTTTGTTCCAGAAGCCCTTTCTCCGCTCCCGCGCATTGCCCCAAGCGAAATTGTCCACGTGGAAGGTTTCATTGTCCTCGTGCGCCATGGGGTCCCCGCATTTCGGGTTCTCATAGATTTCCCTTCTCAGGGCGAGGCACACCTCAAAAAGCTCGGCCGGTCGTGCAAGGTGTACGTCTTTCGTCCCCCGAACGGCGATCGCCTTGAGCCCCTTGTCCCCCATGACCGGACCCACCCCCCTGGACGCGCTTGAGTTGGAGTGCTCGATGGTGGACATGTAGACCCGGTTTTCGCCGGCCGGACCGATGGCGGCAACCTGGGAGTTGGGCTCCTTCAGTTCCTCCTTGATGAGCGCTGCAGTTTCCAGAGCGCCTTTTCCCCGGAGATGGGAGGCTTCCCGTATTTCCACCTTGTCGTTGTGGATCCACAGGTACACCAGGCCGGGGGCCTTGCCGCGAATGACGATTTTGTCGTAACCGGCGTGTTTCAGTTCAGGGCCGAAAAAACCCCCGAACAAGGAGTGGGCATGAAGGTTCGTCTGGGGGGAAAAGGTGTTCACAATGGTGCGATTGGCGCCGGGCACCGGGGTGGCATGCAGGAGGCCGGTACTGAAGATGAGGAGGTTTCGGGGAGAGAAGGGCGCCACTTCCGGAGGAACTCTGTCCCACAGGATCTTGTCGGCCGTCCCCTGCCCCCCCAGATAAAGCCGGGTCAAGTCCGGATCGGTCTCCACCCGCTCGATGCTCCCCCGGGAAAGATCGATTTCCAGGTTGAACCCTGTCTCCGCGTATCTCACCTTTCCTGCCTCTCAATCAATCTTTTGCGTACACTGTGCTTGCCCTTGACACTCCATAGCATGATGCCCTATACTCCGCCTCACAGAAAGAGAGTCCCTATCCCCTTGAGCGATTACACGATCCCCTTGACCGCCCTGTTCCGGGAAGGAAAAATCCAAACCCACACCGGCCTGGAGCTGATCCGGGAGGAGCCCCTCTCCATCCGGGTTCAGGGACAACCCTATGCCGTGGTTATGCGAACCCCGGGAGACGAACCGGCCCATGTGGCCGGATTTGGTCTGGCAGAGGGCATCCTGGACAGCCCCGACGACATCGAAACCCTAGCCTCCTGCGAAGGAGAGACTACGAACGTGGTGACCCTCACGGTCACGCCCTCCCGGTTGAAGGCCATAACCGGCGTTCTCGACCGGAGGGGTTTCGTCAGCCAGACCGCCTGCGGCATCTGCGGCAAGGTGCTGGTTCAAGACCTTTCGCAGATGGTCCAGGTACTGCCCGACGGTCCGCCTGTTGACCTGGAAAGGGCCTTTCATTGTTTAGAGACATTGAAGGAGCACCAGCCCCTGTACAGGCGGACCCGAACCACCCATGCCGCAGCCCTTTACACCTCCGCCTTTGAGCTTTTGTCCGTCGCGGAAGATGTGGGTCGCCACAACGCCCTGGACAAGGCCGTTGGCAAGCTCTTTCTGAAGGGAATCCTCCACCGGGCAAAGGTCCTGATCCTCTCTTCACGGATCAGCTACGAAATGGTTCAGAAGGCGGCCCGCGCCAAAATCCCCTTTGTCATGGCCTCCTCCGCGGCCACGGCTCTGGCCGTCGAGCTGGCCGATTCCCTGAACATGACTCTGGCATCACCGTCCAGGGAATCCGGGATTCACGTCTATTGCGGTTCCCGGCGACTGGCCGCTCCCGTCGATGAATGACGCCGCGGGAAGGCAAGAATTCCTTTTCAGGACTTCCCCGACTTTTCTTTCTTCTTTCTGACAATCGTTCTTTTTTCTTCGGGAATCGGAGGAGGAGAAGGCTCGCCGGCAATCGACTGCACCGCACCGAAGCGCGGGGGGCAAGCTTGAAAGCAGGTGCCACACTTGATGCACTTGTCTTGATCAATGACGTGAATCTGGTTCTTGCCGCCCACGATCGCCTCCACGGGGCATTTCTTGAGGCAGATCATGCAGGCCTGGCACTTCTCCGGATCGATGTAGTACGAGATGACTTCACGGAACATCTCGTCCACCTCGTCACGGGTGAAAAGCTTGCTGTACTCTTCTTCGTCATCAATGCGCAACGCAAGCTTCTCCTTTTTCACCATCTTGATGTAAGGGACCAGCTTTGTGAGCGCCTCCAGCTTGGACTTCAACTCATGCCCGTCAATTCCTTCCGCTTTCCCGAGGGGTCCGAGCTTCTTCACCTTCTTGCCGAAGTCGCTCACGACTTCAGCAAAGAGGATTCCTTCGGCGCCGGACATGAATTCAATGTGTAACCGCTCGGGGTTCAACCCGATGTGCTCCATGATTTTCTTGCACAGGAGGACCGTGTTGAGTGCATGGAAGTTTCCGTGAGTCACATAATTGCACTCGTTCAAGCGACACCCCCCGATAAAAACCCCGTCCACCCCGTTCAGGAAGGCCCTGAGCACAAAGGATAGGTCGACTCGACCGGAACACATGACGCGGATCAGCCTGATTTCAGTGGCATATTGCAGTCTGGAAACTCCAGCCAGGTCAGCAGCGCCGTATGCTCACCAGTGACATACGAAACCGATCACTCTTGGTTTAAATGTTAGTCCGGCACTCATTCGTTCCCGCCTTTTCTGTCGGTCCTGTCGGATTGGTTTGTTCCGGTTTTTTTACACATCTCCAACCGCCGCATCGAACTGCCGGAGGGTTTCCTTCTCCGGCACCGCCGCATCGATCTGGCTCAGGAGCTCATCATCGGTGTAGTGCTTGAGCTGTATGGCCCCCGTCGGGCACATTGCGTTGCAAAGCCCGTCTCCCTTGCAGATAACCGGGTTCACCACGGCTTTCTTGCCCTGCCGTGTTTCACGAAACTCGACGGCGCCGTACGTGCAGGCGGAGATACATGCGCCGCATGAAATACACTTGTTCTCGTCCACTTCGCAAACAGAGCCGGAGGCGACGACGGTGTCATGGGAGAGAAGAGTCAAGACCCGGCCCGCAGCGCCGTAAGCCTGGTTGATGGTTTCCGGGATGAGCTTGGGATAGTGGGCCAGCCCGCAAAGATACACGCCGTCTGCAGCAAACTCAACCGGTCTCAGTTTGACGTGGGCTTCTTTGAAAAAATCATCGGGCCCCAGGGACACCTTGAGCATCCCGGCCACTTCCTTGGTCCCTTCCGAGGGGATCACGGCGGCGGCCAGGGTCAGGATGTCCGCATCGATTTGGACCTTTTTCCCCAAAATGTAGTCCGTCGCGGTAACCCGCAGAACCGGGCGGCCGTCCTCCTCGACGGCCTCCACCTGGGGCTTGTCCTGGGGCTCGTAGCGGATGAACTTGATGTCCTTTTCGGACGCTTCCCGGTAGTAGTCTTCCGCGAACCCGTACGTCATCATGTCCCGGTAGAGGATGTAAATATCCATCTCGGGGTTGATCTCTTTCAGCTTCAGGGCGTTTTTCACGGAGGCGCTGCAACAGATCCTGCTGCAGTAATGCCTCTCTTCGTTCCTGCAGCCCACACACTGGATCATCACCAGATTCTGAGCGCCCACCACTTTTTCGTCTCTCCGGGCGATCTTCTCCTCCAGCTCCAGCTGGGTCACAACCGCGTCGTTATTTCCGTAAAGGTATTCTGTAGGCTTGTAGATGTCGGCGCCTATGGCGATGACGGCCGCACCGTGTTTGATTTCCGCGAGCCCTCTGTCAGACGTCACCTTGGTTGCGAAATTTCCCACATACCCTGTACATTCCGTGATCGCAGCGCCCGTGTACACGTGAATCAGAGGGTGTCGATACACCTTTTCCACAAGGTCACGCAGGTAGGCCTGAACATCCAGTCCTTCCAAGGTGTAATGCAGTCTTCGTGCAATCCCCCCGAGATCTGCTTCCTTCTCCAGCAGGTGCACTTCATGTCCCTGGTTGGCAACGGAAAGCGCACACGTCATGCCGGCGATCCCCCCGCCCACCACCAGCGCCGCCTTGTTTACGGGAAGATCGAATTCCTGCAAGGGCTGCAGGCGGCAGGCTCGCGCCACCGACATCCGGATGATGTCCTTGGCCTTGTCCGTGGCTTCTTCCTTCTCCTTGGAGTGGACCCAGGAGCAGTGCTCTCGAATGTTGGCCATTTCGTAGTAGTACTGGTTGATCCCGGCCTCCCGAAGGGTGTCCCTGAACAACGGTTCGAGGGTCCTGGGGCTGCAGGCGGCGACGACCACGCGGTTGAGCCCTTTTTCCTTGATCGTGTCCGTGATTTCTTTCGCACAATTCGTGGCGCATGAGAACAACTGCTCTTGCGCGTGGACGACATTGGGGAGGGTCAAGGCATAGTCAACCGTGGAAGGGACGCTGACGATCCTTCCGATGTTCGCCCCGCAGTGGCACACGAAGACGCCTACCCTGGGCTCTTCTCCCGACACGTCCCTCTCCAGCGGGTAGACTCTTTCCCTGGTCAGCTTCCCCCGCCTGTAGTCAAGGAGTTCGCCGCACTGGGTGCCGGCTCCGCTGGCCGTGAACACCGACTCGGGAATATCTTTGGGCCCATGGAAGGCCCCGCTCACGAAAATCCCGGGTCTTGTGGTCTCCATGGGATTGAAATGCGCCGCCTTGCAGAAGCCGTGCGCATTGAGCTCGATCCCGAACGTATTTGCCAGGTCGGCGTAGTAGGCAGGAGGGCTCAACCCGACGGACAGGACCACCATGTCGAATTCCTCCTGCTTCACCCCGTCTTCGGGTGTTGCGTAGCGCACGGTCACGTTCTTGGTTTCGGGGTTTTCCGCTCCTATGGACACGTAGCTCCTGATGAATCGGACTCCGGGAAGGTTTCCCGTCCTTTCGTAGAACCTCTCAAAATCCTTTCCATAGGAGCGAATGTCGTTGTGGAACACGGTGCACTCCGCCTCTGCGTCATGCTCCTTGGTCAGGATCACCTGCTTTTGGGTGTAG
>JAWOJI010000158.1:0-4052 GCA_046481735.1 Desulfatiglandales bacterium
TAGCAATGCTAATATAAGGAACCGCCCACAGGGCAATGATCCAAAAATTTTAAGGAGGGCGAAGTCGTCGGAGAAGGCGATGAGCCCTTCCCGCCATTCCCTCAGGGATTTGAGGAGGTCAAAGGCTTGGTCGCACTGCCGAGCTGAGATGATGCGGCAGAGGTTGGTATATCCCTCGCGGTTTCGGACAAGGAGCACGGCCCGGCGCCCGTCCGTGACAATCTCGCTCCCCACAATGGGCTGAAGGCCGTTCTCTTTAGCCGCCTCGATGAAGTAGATGAGGCCGTAAAGGCCGTTCGTGTCGGTGAGTGCGAGCCTCTGCATACCCTGATCCTTGGCGGATCGGCAGAGATCTTCCACCGTACCCATGCCCCATCCGGCAGAGTAGTGGGAGTGAACGTTGAGATGGACAAAATCGCTCATGCTTCGCTAAGGTGCAAGGTGCAAGGTATCAGGTTCGTAGTAAAAGGTTTTCCCGTGAACCTTGAATCCTGGGCCGTATACCTTTTCACGCGGTTCTTCCGTATTGTATTCCCTCAGCCCCATACTTTTCCCGGATGCGGTCCAGGGCGCTGACGACATGAGCTTTCTTCTCCTCGCCCTGAGAAGGGAAGGCGAAAAGGGAAAGCTGGGCCGGAGGAGGTGCAAAATCCCGGAACCACACCTTCATGAACCGGACCCGCACGCGGCGCCGGCAGGCCTTCAGAAAGAGCTTCTCCAGGGGCGGGTAAAGATCGAAGTCCCACATGCTCGGCCGGGCAAGAAGAATAGGGCGGATCACGTCTTCCTGGTCCGCGTACCGGAAGTGAAGCCCTCCCTTGCGGGGATAGAGTTGCCTCTGCCGCAGTCTCCGGGAGCACTGCTCCACCAGGCCGTAGAGGATCCCCAGAAGTTGGGCATCGTCGTTTTCATCCCTGGGAAGGGTCATTTCCTTGGTGATCACAGGCTCGGCCCGGGGGGGGTGGACCGGCGTGGGGTCGATGCCGAAGGCCCGTTGGTGGATCACGTAAGCATACCGGCCGAAGATGAGGCTCAGGCTGCCCGCATCGAGAACCGCGATCTGGCGGACCAGGGTGATGTTAAGCTCTTCCAGGAGAAGTCTGCGGCGCACCGGACCTATGCCTGGGAGGACATCGACCTTCAAAGGAGCCATGAACATGGACTCCCTGCCGGGGTCCACATCCAAAACGCCTTCATAACGCATGACCCGAGAGGCGATGGAAGAGACCATCTTGTTGCTCGCCACGCCTACGGTCCCGGCAAGGGAGAGGCGCTCCTTGATGTCGCGCCTCACGCGGTCGGCCGCATCTTTGGCTCTTCCCCAGAGGCGCTCCGTGCCGGTTACGTCCAGGTAGAGGTGGCCGGGGTGGGAGGGTTCCCAGAGAGGCGTGTACCGGGCCGCCACGCCGGAGAGCCCCTGGGAGGCTTTTTGTGTGAGCTCCCGATCATGGGGGAGCACGGACAGACCCGGACAGACCTTGAGCGCTTTAGCAAGAGGCATGCCCTTGAAAACGCCCTCTTCCTTGGCTTCTGAAGAAGCCGAGAGGACAAGGGCCCGGTCCGAATGGACCGGCGCCACCACCACAGGGCGTCCCCTGAACTCGGCCCGGGAAACCCGGGCCACGGCAATGGGAAAAGCCGGAATGTGGATGTGGATGATGTGGCGTTCCAAAGCACAACCTCGATTCACCACAGAGTCACAGAGGACACGGAGGGGAATTTCTTTTTTTCGCCTATCGGGAGATGCCGATAGGCGAAAAGAGCCCCTCTCCAGGAGGCTCATAAGATCAGCCGCTTGATGCCGTCCCTCAGCACCGGAACATTGAAATTGATGAGTAAACCGACGTTGAGGCTGGTCAGCTTCAAGTACGTCAAAACTTGCGCCTCGTGAATAGGTTGCAAACAATCGATTGATTTTAATTCAAGGATCACTCGATCCTCGACCAAAATATCGATGCGATAACCGCAATCCAGCTTAGCGCCTTTATACTGAACAGGGACGCTATGTTGTCTTTTATAAGGGATTCCTCTTAGGTTGAATTCGTGACACAAGCATTCTTCGTAGGCTGACTCTAAAAGACCCGGCCCGAGAGCTTTGTGGACTTCAATCGCCGCCCCTATGATTTGGCCTGTGAGATCGTTGATATCCATGGGGAGTCCTTTCTAAACGGTTTTAAGGCAGGATATTTTTGTTTGTCGGTATCTCCCGACAAACAAAAACTCGTCTCTGTGCCCTCTGCGCCTCCGTGGTGAGACCGCCTTATTGGTACTTTCTGAGCACGCCGACCACCCTTCCCTGAATGCGGAGATCGCCCTCGCTCACAAGGATCGGCGTCATGGCCGAGTTCGCGGGCCGGAGTTCCACGGCATCTCTTTTCCTGTAATATTTTTTGACCGTGGCCTCGCCGTTGATGAGGGCCACCACCGTCTCCCCGTTTTGAGCCGTGGCCTGTTTGCGGACCACGATGAAGTCGCCCTCCAGGATGCCGTCCTCTCTCATGGAATCCCCCTTGACCTGGAGCACAAAGTGGTCTCCACGGCCGATCATGGAGAGGGGCACCTCGATCACGTCGGCTACTTCCAGGGCCTCGATGGGTTTTCCGGCAGCTACCCGGCCCAGGAGGGGAAACTCGAAGCGTTTGGTTTCCACGGGGCTGATCACCTCAAGGGCACGTTTCAGGTTCTTTTTTCTGGGGAGGCGGATGTATCCTTTCCGCTCCAGGGTCTTGAGGTAGGTGGTGACGGTGTTGTAGGAGGCAAAGCCGAAATGGGAGCGGATCTCCTCAAAGCTGGGCGCCTGCCCCCACTCGGCGATGTGCCGGGAGAGATATTCCAGGAAGCTTTTCTGCTTTTCCGTCAGTTTCATGGGCCCTCCTGTTTACAACAAAACTTACAGGTTTTGGATAAAAATACTGTAAATTATACTGTAAGTCAAGAGGAAAATCGATTTGATGAGGGGAGTTGCAAGGTGGGATTGATGGTTGGAACCCGACAGGTTTACCGGCGAATTACCAGACCGTTTCCACATCCTTGCAATTCAGGATTCTCCGATCCGATGTCAGGAGCGGCATGGCCAGCACCCGTGATGTCGCGACGATGATTTGGTCTGCCGGATCCTTGTGAAACCCTTTAAGCTGGGTGCTCTCCACCGAGATTTCCGGGGAGAGGTCGGCAAGGTTGATGCCGTACTCGGTGAGGGATCGCCTGATCCAGGTGAGCACAGGAATAGAAAAGCCGATTCGGCCTTTTTCAGAAAGCTTGGCCAGTTCCCAACAGGAAATCGCCGAGATCCACTTTTGTCCACCTTGTTGAATCAACGTTAGGGCTTTCTTGGAAAAGGATTTCTTCTCTTCCAGGCAAAACCAGATCCAAACATGGGTGTCCAGGAGGATATCTTTCACCTCAAAGCCTCCCACTCCTCTTCGGCGACCGGTGAAACGATATCGCCCACAAAGGTTACGGTATCTTTCAGGGGAACCTGCTTTTTTTGATTCTCCACCGGCACGAGTTCGGCAACGGGTTTGCCCCTCTTGGTGATCAGAAACTTCCTTTTTTCCCGTTTCACTTTTTCCAGCACCGAAAGGCAGGTTGCCTTGAATTGGGATGCGGAAAGGGTATCCATAAGAACCTCCAATTTGTGACTATAGACAAGTGACTATAGTCACTTTATTATCCCTAGGTCTGATTGTCAAGCACCCGACGGGGTCAGGCCGGCGCGGACCTGAAGGTCAGTTTGTGGAGGGCCGGCTTGAAGGCGACTTGTAAGAGATTAAGGCAGAAGAACAAAATCCCGCGGCTCGGGATTTTGTTCGACGCTCTGAAGGCGCTGCAGACTCCGCGAGATAGGCCTTACGGGTTGACCTGGTTCAGCACTTTGCCTTCTTTCAGATAGGCGATGATCTGGCGGGCTGCGGCCAGGCCGGCGTTGGTGTTGGCCTCCGCGGTCTGGGCGCCCATTTTCTTGGGGGTGAAGAAAACACGGTCCGCGAATCTTTCCATGAAAGCCGCCGCATTCTTGGGCGCGATGTCGGAGGCATATTTGATGTCGGGCC
>JAWOJI010000182.1:0-7036 GCA_046481735.1 Desulfatiglandales bacterium
CCTTGAGCGAGATGATTCTCCCCTGCAGCTCGGCACCCGCACCTTCACGGTGCAAGTGTGTCATGGAAACCGCCTCATCCACGCTCAGTGCGCCGCTGGCAAGCCTTCTCAAGGCTCTCAGGTGGGCGCCTGCTCCAAGAGCTTCGCCGAGATCCGCGGCAAGGCTTCGAATGTAGGTTCCCCCGGAACACTCCACCAGGAGCGTCAGATCCGGAACCTCGATAGAGAGAACCTCGAGACGGTGGATCGTGACGGTTCTTTTTTTCAATGCGACAAACACCCCTTGCCGCGCAAGCGCATAGGCCCTCCGGCCCTCGTGCTTTACCGCCGAGAAAGACGGCGGCGCCTGCTCCACGTCTCCCAGGAACAGACGCGCTTTTTCCCGAACCTCCTCAGGGTCGAGGACCGGCACGGGCCTCGTCCGGACGACTCGCCCCGTGAGATCCAGCGTATCCGTTTCGACTCCCAGCCTCAGGGCCGCCACGTAGCGCTTGCGCCCGGACATGAGAAAAGGGGAGAGCTTGGTCCCCTGACCCAGAAGGATCAGGAGAAGGCCCGTGGCAAAAGGATCGAGAGTTCCGGCGTGGCCCGCTTTCCTCGCCCCAAGAATTTGTCTGACCCTCCTGACGGCTCCGAAAGAGGTCTCACCCTCCTCCTTGTCCACCGGCAGCACGCCGTCCACGCTCGATTCACTCTTCAAGGATTGGGGAGCCATCCTCTTTGATCTTCCGAAGCAGCTTTTCCATGCGCCGTCCTGCCTCCAGCGAAGGGTCGTGCCTGAACACAAGATCGGGCACATGCTTGAGGTCCAGCCGAAACCCGATTTCCCTCTTGATGAACCCCTTGGCGCTGTCCAACCCCGCCTGGGCCCGCAGAATTTCCGTTTCATCCCCGATGAGGCTGAAGTAAACCCTGGCGTGTCTGAGATCTCTGCTCACATCAACGCCGGTCACCGTGATTCCCTGCACCCTCGGGTCTTTCAACTTCTTCATGACGAGGTCGGCGATTTCCCTCAAAACCAGATCCGCCACCCTGCTCGCTCTGCTTCCCGGCAACATGTGCACCCCCCTGCTTTCCCCATGCCGGCTGTTGGAACGCTCCTCCGAAGCCTACCCGTGGGAGCGTCAAGGTGTTCAGCGTTCGGTGTTCAGGGTTCAGCAGGATCAAATCAAACTCTCTTCCCTGAACTCTGAACGCTGAACACTGAAAACTTCCGTCTAGAGGTTCAGGATTTCCGACTCCGTGTTCACGATCTCCGCCAGGTACAAAGAGTCCACGAAGGACAAAATGTTGCCGAGAGACGACTCTATGTGGCGCCGGTCATTTCCAACTGTCGAGATGCCCAGTTCAATCCTCTGCCAGTTGTCGTTCGATCCCACTTCGGCCACCGAAGCGTTGAAGCGGTGCTTCAACCGATCCACCATGCTTCGAACAATCTTCCGCTTTCCTTTGAGGGAGTGATTGTCCTGAATGCGGAACTCGATCTTCAGCGTTCCGACCACCATCCCCTACAGCTCCGCTTTGATCTCTTCCACCTGATAGACTTCAAAAACATCCCCTGCCTTGATGTCCTGGAAGTTCTCCAGAGCCATGCCGCACTCGTACCCCGTCTGCACCTCCCTGACGTCGTCCTTGAACCGTTTCAGCGAGGAGATCTTTCCATCGAAAATCACCACTTCCTCCCTGAGCAGGCGTGCCCGAGCGTTCCTTTCAACCCGGCCGTCCGTTACGTAGCAACCTGCCACCGACCCCACCTTGGGCACGTGGAACACCTCTTTGACGGAGGCGCGGCCGATCACGTTTTCCTTGAGGATCGGGGCGAGCAGTCCGGCCATGGCGTCCCTGACATCTTTAATCACATTGTAGATGATGTCATAGTACCGGATGTCCACCTTTTCCTTCTCCGCGAGCTCGAAAACCCTGGGGTTGGCCCGCACATTGAACCCGATGATGATCGCATTGGACGCGGAGGCGAGCATCACGTCCGTCTCGGTGATGGCCCCGGTGGAAGAGTGGATGATCCTGAGCTTGACCTCGTCGGTGCTCAGCTTCAGGAGAGACTCCGAGAGGGCTTCGATGGACCCCTGAACGTCGGCCTTGATGATGATGTTCAGGTCCTTGACTTCTCCATCCTTTATCTTCTTGAACAGGTCCTCGAGGCTGACGATGGACTTCTTCTCCACGTCCTTTTTTCTCACCAGGTCGTGTCGGTAAGAGATGATCTCCTTGGCTGTTTTCTCATCTTCCACGACGATGAAGTCATCGCCTGCATTGGGCACCCCTGAAATGCCGTAAACCTCGACCGGCACGGAAGGCCCGGCAGCGATCATCCTCTTTCCCCTGGGGTTCAACATGGCCCGAACCCTGCCAAAGTGTTCCCCCACCACAAAGTAATTGCTCGGCCTCAAGGTGCCCGCTTTGATGAGAACGGTCGCGAAGGGGCCCCTGTTCTTGTCCAGCTTGGCTTCTACGACCGTGCCTCGCGCCAGCTTGTTGGGGTTGGCTCTCAACTCCAGGACCTCCGCCTGGAGCAGGATGAGCTCCATGAGTTCATCCACGCCCTCGCCTGTTTTGGCCGAGACCTGGGCGAAAATCGTCTCCCCTCCCCATTCTTCGGGGATGAGCTGCAACTCGGCCAGTTCCCTTTTCACTTTGTCCACATTGGCTTCCGGTTTGTCAATCTTGTTGATCGCTACCACGATCGGGATATTGGCGGCCCGGGCATGATTGACGGCTTCCCTGGTTTGAGGCATCACGCCGTCGTCTGCGGCGACGACGAGGACGATGATGTCGGTCACCTTGGCCCCCCTCGCGCGCATCGCCGTGAAAGCCTCATGGCCGGGGGTGTCCAGAAACACGATGTCCCCTCCCGGTCTTTCAACGTAGTAGGCCCCGATGTGCTGTGTAATGCCTCCCCTCTCTCCTGCAATGACGTTCGATTTGCGGATATAGTCCAGAAGCGAAGTTTTGCCGTGGTCCACATGACCCATGATGGTCACGACCGGAGGCCTTTCGTTCATTTCCTCCGGTCTGTCCTCCTTCTCCTCCAGGCGGCGCTCCAGGTCAAATTGCTCCATTTCCATTTCATACCCAAATTCATCGGCCAGAACCGCCGCGGTGTCATAGTCGATGGACTGATTGATGTTGGCCACAAGCCCCTGGGCCATCAGTTTTCGGATCAGCTCGGTTGCTTTCACGCCCATGGCCCGGGCAAGGTCCCCGACGCTCACTTGTCCCGGAATCTTGATCCGCCTCTTGATCGCTTTGGGGGTCGTAATTTCCGTACGTTTCAGCCTTTTCTGGCCTTCCTTTCCCGCCGCCTCCTTCTTCTTCCGTTTGACCAGCCGTCCTTCGTAAAGATCGGCCCGTTCAAAAACTTCCAGTTTCCGATGGCGGAGGAGGCTCCTGGGAGCTTCCTCCGGTCTCTCAACGCGCTTTTTCTTTTTCTTGTCCTTCTTCTCCAGGTCCCCTTCCGCCGACAGCGGTTCGGGCGCCTTGACCTCCACAGGTCTTGGCGAAACCTTGCCATCTTTTTTCTCTTCAATAGCAGCCTTCAGGGAGCCTTCCTCGGCCTTTTTGATGATCCTGGCGGGCTGATCCGTTTTCTTCTTTTTCAGCTTCTTGCCCTTTTCCTTGACCCGGCGAGCAGCCTCTTGCGCCTGCCCGGGTCCGCTTTCGGGAACTTCCTGAGCAGACGGCTCTTCCGCTTCAAAGGCAACCGACTCAGGGACCTCTTCCTTAGCTTCAACGACGGCTTTGGCTTCCACCTCTTCTCCGAACAGTTCTTCCGAAACGCCGGTGACTTCCTGGGCTTCCTCTTCGACCGCTTCCCCGGCTTCTTCCGCGATCTCCTCCTCTTCTGAAACGGGCTTGACCACCCGTTCCGCTTCCAAGTCTGCAGCCGCTTCAGGCAATTCCGGCTCGGAAACTTCAGGGGTCGCCTCGGCCTCCACGGTGACCGTCTTCTTTCGCCGGCGGATCACGGTGGGCCTGATTCTTTTCTCCTCAATAACCTCGGAAAAGACACCCAGGGCCACCTCGCGGGCTTTGGTCACATCCTCTTCGTCGAGGGTGCTCATGTAGTTCTTGATGTTGACGCCGCCTGCCTTGAGCTTCTCCACGAGTTCCTTGCTGTCCATGTTGAGCTCTTTGGCTAACTCATAGACCCTGACTTTTGCCATTGAAACCCCCAATATGCCCTTGTCCGGTCGAGCCTCTCCCGGAACCTTTTGTTGCGAACCTCCTGAACGCCCGGTCCATCCTCCTGCTGTTCTGCATCCCACCCATGCAAGCTTCTGTTTTACAAGTGTACGCGCCCCTCCCTTCCATCGCGTGCGATTCGTCACGGACCGGACGGCCCTCAGGGTCCAGGACAAAGCGCACAAGGTCCTGTTTCTTGCCTTTGGCCAGGCAAGACACACAGGTCCTCACAGGAACGCGCCCTTTACCTTTGCTCATCCGACCCCTCTTCCGGCAAACCTTCAGAGGCCTCTTCCACGGAAGCCAACCCCTCGCCCGAGGCGGCAGAATCCGGCGCCAGAGGAGCATCGGGCGCCGGAGCGCTCTCAAGGGGCACAGAAGAGGGCGCTTCCGTTCCTTCCTCCCGGCTCGCCTCTTCGGCTATCCCTTCGCTCATGAAACGAACCGCACTTTCGATGATCCTGGTCGCTTTTTCTTCGCTGATATCGTCCAGTTGCGTAAGATCGGACACCGTTGCGGAAGCAACGTCTTCTGCAGAGCGGAACCCTTCCTGGTAGAGAGTCAATGCGGTTTTTTCACCAACTCCGTCCAGTTTGAGCAAAGATTCGTAGGCTTCCTTCAGAGCCCGGTTGTAGTTGGACTCGCTGGTCACGTCGAGATGCCATCCCGACAGCTTTGATGCCAGCCTCACATTCTGCCCTTTTTTGCCTATTGCCAGGGAGAGCTGGTCGTCCGGCACCACCACTTCCATGGCTTTGCGCTCTTCGTCCACGACCACCCGGACGATCTCGGCAGGAGCGAGGGCGTTGCAGATGAACTTGGCCTGATCCGGGTCCCAGGGGATAATGTCGATTTTTTCGCCCCTCAACTCCTGCACGACGGCCTGCACCCTCGTCCCTTTCATGCCCACGCAGGCGCCGACTGGATCCACGTCGCCGTCGCGGGAGGTCACCGCGATCTTGGACCTGCTGCCGGGCTCCCTTGCCACCTGCACTATGGAAACAATGCCTTCTGCGATTTCAGGGACCTCGTTTTCAAACAGGGCGGAAAGGAAATTCGGATGGGTTCGGGAAAGCACGATCTGCGGCCCCCGGCTGAACTGCTTCACGTCATGGATGTAGCATCGGATCCGATCGCCCTGCTTGTAGAGTTCCTTGGAAATCTGCTCTTTCACGGGGAGTTCCGCCTCGGCCCGGCCCAGATTGACGACGATGTTTCCCTTGTCGAATCGTTGCACGATGCCGTGGACGATTTCTCCACGCCGGTCCTTGTAGTCGCCGTAAACGACATTTCGCTCCGCCTCCCTGAGGCGCTGCATGATGACCTGCTTCGCAGACTGGGCCGCGATCCGGCCGAATTCGTCCGTGTCCATCTTGATGCCCAGGCTGTCGCCGATCTCGGATTCGAGGTCAATCTTTTTGGCTTCTTCAAGAGAAACTTCGAGATGTTCGTTCCCCACCTTTTCCACGACTTCCTTGAACTCAAAAACCTCGATCTCTCCGGCCTCGTCGTTGAAATTCACTTCCAGGTCGTATGCAGGACCGAGCTTTTTCCTGGCCGCGGCTTTGACGGCCTCTTCGAGGGCCTTCACAAGCACCTCCCGGTCCAGTCCCTTCTCGCGGCTCACTTGATCGATGACCCTCTTTAAATCTGAAACCATGATCCCTTCTCCAAAATGCAGGTTGCCGGAAAGTCGCTTCACCCCGGTCGCTTGCCATATTCATAAATCAGTTTGGCTTTCTCAACCTCAGCCCACGGCAGGGCCACCTGTTTTTCACCCAGGTCCAGGTGAAGAAAGCCCTGTGCAAAATCGGTCAGTGACCCGACATACTTTCGCCGTCCCTGGACGGGGGCTCTCATAAGAACCTCGATCCTTTTCCCGACGGCACGGAGCAGATCCTTCTCCTTCTTCAAGGGTCTGTTCAGCCCGGGAGACGAAACCTCAAACACATAGGGGTGAGGAATCAGCTCCTTCACATCGAGATGGTGCCCCAACTCGCGGCTCACCCTTGCGCAATCATCGATCGTGACACCGCCTTCCTTGTCGATGGTAAGCCTGAGAGCCCATTTCCCATGGCTGTGAACAAACTCCGTGTCCACCAGCTCAAAACACATATCCGCGAGGATCGGTTCTACAAGATCCGCAACTTCCGCGGCGGTATTACTGGTTCTTGTTCCCATGCACGGCACACGAAAAAACGGGCCACAGGGCCCGTTTCCTTGTTGCAGACTGAATTGTTGCTTACACTATTCTAATCCATAAGCCAAAACCAACAAGTCGTCCGCATTCCAAAGTCCGCCGGCCCCGTCGCGCGTGGGCTGACAACCTCAAAAAGGGAATCGAGCCTGACCTCTCACTCATGGAGCGGGCAACGGGTTTCGAACCCGCGACCCCAAGCTTGGGAAGCTTGTGCTCTACCGGCTGAGCTATGCCCGCCTTCCCGCACCCCGGCCTTTTTCTTGAAGTCGGCCGTATCCGGGCGTCATGAATCGTGTCAGAGGCACCGACAGTGGGGCTAACTTAGCACACAACAAACGCATGTCAAGCAATTATTTGCAGTCGCACCGCGAAAACGTTGCTCTTTCACCGCAGGAGTCCTCCTTGGCGCCCAGGAGCCCGGCTTAGTATATGGGGGAGGCTTACGCTTGACATCCGGAAAGGATCGACATATCATCCTTACGATTGTGTGTGGCTTATTGACCCACGAATTCTCTCAGTCAGAAGGATTTTCCGCCTTTGGAAGACGGCTCGCACCAGAATCTGTTCACCCTCATCAAATCCCTGACACGTAAACTGAAGCGGCGCGACGAAAGCGCCGAGCTCACCGAGGAGCTT
>JAWOJI010000479.1:0-7302 GCA_046481735.1 Desulfatiglandales bacterium
CCGCAAGCGCATGGCATGTGCGCAAATCGAATTCGAGGTGGCCTTGCATAAGGCTGGGAGGAAAGCATGGAATGGCATCGGGTCACAGCGATGGATGTAGCAAGGGCTGTTCGCACAGGGGAGATCACAGTCGAAGCGGTCGTTCGCTCCAGCCTGGACCGGATTCAGGAAGTTGAGAATGACGTGCAGGCATGGACGTTCCTGGACTCGGAGTACGCTCTCGATCAGGCACAACGGGCGGACCGCGACCTGAGCGAAGGACATGCTGTCGGACCTCTTCATGGGGTGCCGGTCGGCGTCAAGGACATCTTCGATACCTCCGACATGCCCACGGAAAACGGTACGGTCCTTCACGCTGGACGGTGCCCGACCGAGGATGCGGTGGTGGTGGGGCTGCTGCGGCAGGCAGGGGCGATCCTCATGGGAAAGACGGTGACCACCGAACTTGCAGTTTACAGCCCTGGAAAAACCCGGAACCCTCGGGACACGAAGAGAACTCCGGGAGGCTCCTCAAGCGGATCTGCGGCAGCGGTGGCAGCCCACATGGTACCTCTCGCTCTCGGAACTCAGACCAACGGCTCCATAGTTCGGCCGGCGTCCTACTGCGGTGTAGTGGGTTACAAACCGACCTATGGAACCATCTCGCGACGGGGCGTACTGACTCAGTCTCCTCCACTCGATCAAGTTGGGGTCTTCGCACGGAGCGTGACGGACGCGGCGCTTCTGGCACAAACGCTAATGGCTTTTGATGATCGGGATCCTGCCATGCGTCTTTCTGCCCGGCGTGAACTGGTTCAGGCAGCCGCAGCCGATTCCCCCTTCGAGCCCCGATTCGCTTTTATGAAAACGCCGGTGTGGGATCAGGCTGCGGAGGACACGGTCCAAGCCTTTGCCGTGCTCTGCGAACGTCTCGGCTTCCGGGTGAAGGAGCTGAAGTTACCCCCAGTGTTCGATCGCGCGGTGGAATGGCATCGAGCCGTCATGGAGGCAGATCTTGCCAAGAACTTTGCGCGCGAATATGACGAAGGCAAGAACCGTCTCAGTTCCTCCCTCAGGCAGATGATCGAGCGAGGCCAGCAGGTCCTTGCAGTGGATTACAACACAGCAATCGAAGGGATTCCTGCTATGAACAGGGCCCTCGCAGAGATTTTCGTCTCCTTCGACGCGATCCTTACCCCTGCTACGATGAGCGTGGCGCCCACCGGCCTCGATTCCACCGGCAGCCCTATCTTCTGCACCATCTGGACCATGTGCGGGACCCCCGCGATAAGCCTTCCCATCCTGAGCGGATCGGGCGGCATGCCAATGGGTGCTCAGCTGGTTGCCGCTCGCGGCGCGGATGCACGACTTCTGGCCGCGGCACGTTGGTTGGAAGAGTGGTCTGCGGCATTGAAGTAGTATTCGGAGTCAACGAGAAGAACATTGCCTTCATCAACGCCATCTTCAGCGTATTTGCAGCAAAGACCGCATAGGTTCAGGAGCGCTCCCACATCACCTTGAGAAGATCCGTCGCCTGAACCTCTGTGGAAATGATGTCAAGCCCTCAGGACTCGAGGAAATTGCGAAATACGTGCCAAAAATGATATGAAATTTCTTGGAGGCGAAGGTTCCGACCTGGCGGAGAAGCGGGATAACGAGAGCCAGGGAAACAGGGGAAATGCGGTAAAGCCAAAAAGGCATCGCACCCGGTTGGTGAGCATCGTCGCCTTCCTCTTGGCTTTGGAGACGACAGGGTTTCTCAGCCTGGCTTTGCTCCAGTGGTTACGAGGAGACCTGTTTGAAAAGGTTTCCATACCGGGCATCGAAAGCCTAATGCAACGGATAGGAGGAGAGGTTCCAGAAAAGGCTAATCCGAATTCCGCTGGGATGAAAAAGACCTGCTGGACAATCTATGTGACGCGCGATCCATTGCCTCCCTTGGAGGGCAGGGCAAAGAAAGGGACAGAGTTCAAAGAATCCTGCCCCTCTGTGAAGCAAGAAAAGAATCCGCTCTGCGGCTAGTAGCGCGGTCGCCCGCCCGGTCGTCTTCCACCCCCGCCGCTTCGGCGGTCGTCGGTGCGAGGGCGAGCCTCGTTGACGTTCATCGTTCGCCCTTTCAACTCCTTGCCGTTCATGCCTTCCACGGCAGCCTGCGCTTCTTCTTTTACAGGCATTTCGACAAACCCAAATCCTTTGGACTGGTTGCTGAACTTGTCCCGGATGATGGAAATGGAAGCTACTTGGCCGAACGCTTCAAATGCCTTCTGCAAATCATCTTCCGTCACGGTGTAAGACAGGTTGCCCACATAGATATTCATTGCTTCTCCTCTCATTAAACATCATTTATTTCCTAGCCCAGTTTCTTGGAGCAGGCAGGCTGGCAAATTCTTGCAGGTTGACACCTCCGGTGAAGGCGCAGGATCAGAGCGAGAAAACTCATGGCTATCCAAGAAGAATGTGAGATTGTTCAAGCCTGATCGGTTTCAGCGACAATATCCGGGAGATCGCTCGCAGGGACTTCCTCCTCAATAGGCTTTTTACCTTGGCGCCGGTCCATTTTTTCTTTGGCTTTGCGTTTTCGTTCGAATTCTTTCTGCCGCTTCTTGAATTTGTTTTGACTCTGCTTTCCCATGATCCTCCTGTTTTTTCCGGCAGGGGCAATACCTTGATGCGGGGCGTTTCACAAATAATCTTGCTTCTGTAAGAAAAAAAACCAGAGGCCTTTTTCAACAGGCTCTGGGGATCGTCGCCAAAACCGGATCTAAAAGTGACGTCAATATAGGACAAGCGGCTCCTGATGTCAAAACATTTTTAAGCCGGGATTACTGCGTGGTCTAGTAGTAGTTTTTTCCGTCGAATCAGAGTGTTGACGTCTTTTTCCACCTCAATGGGCTCCCCGTTCGGCGAGGCATTCGAAAAGAACATGGCGGTTGAAAGGGTTCCGGGGCTGGGCGTGAAAATCTGAACATCCGCATTCAGAAGGCCCAGGCCCCTGAGTTTCTTTGCCATGGATTGCACGTGCTTCCGTTTCTCACCAGGATGGCCGACAATCAGGTAGGGTGCCAACTGGATTCTGCGGCTAAGCCTTCGGTTGATGGATTGGAAAAGGCGGACAAACTTCTCCAAGGTCTCGAAAGAGGGCTTTCTCATGAGATGGAGCACTTCGTCTTCCGTGTGTTCCGGCGCTATCCGAAGAAAGCGGCCTGTGTGATGGACCATGATCTCCTCAAGGAGGGCGGGATGTTGCAGCAAAAGGTCAAAGCGGATCCCGGAACTCACAAAGATTTTCTTCACGCCCTCGATCTTTCTGCATTGCCGGAGAAGGTCCAGAAAGGGGCCCCCTGAAGAAAGATGCCTGCATGGCGCCGGATGGGTGCACGAGGCTTTCTCGCAGGCGCTCCGTAGGCAGTCGGTTCCATACATTTCCGCGGAGGCGCCTCCAATGTCTGAGACATGGCCTTTCCATGCTGCATGTCGGGTCAATTTCTCGACTTCCCTGATGATGGACTGCTGAGATCGGGACACAAGCCGCTTGCCTTCGTGGCTCGCTATGGAGCAAAAAGCGCACCCGCCGCAACATCCCCGATGGCTTGTGATTGAAAACAGGTTCATCTGCAGTGCCGGAGAAAGGCTCCTTCCGGTCCGGTGCGCACGGGAGTATTTCAGGCCGTAAATCCAGTCCAAGTCTGAGCTCGCATAGTCAGCGGCC
This sequence comes from Desulfatiglandales bacterium, assembly GCA_046481735.1. Classification (GTDB taxonomy): domain Bacteria; phylum Desulfobacterota; class DSM-4660; order Desulfatiglandales; family HGW-15; genus JAFGDM01. Next base: position 3,689 of record JAWOJI010000479.1, read on the forward strand.
TTTTGGGCGATCACCCAGCGCCCGTTCTGCTCCTGGCAAACGCCTTTGCCCTGGAGCACGGCCCTTTCAAACATACTCTGAGACTCCAGAAACTTCATTGCATCACGGGCTATGCTGCCGAGAGAGGGAAGGTGCACGAAATCCTCATTTGCGGGAGGGCTCGAGGACAACCTCGCTGTTCCGGAAATTGCAATATCCCTTATTGAAATCCCTTGATCCACCAATCGAGCGATCGTTGCGATCTGCTTTTCCCCCATGCCGGTCACCGCAAGGTCAGCCCGGGAATCGAGAAGGATAGATCGCCGGATCCGATCTTCTTGGAAATCGTAGTGAGCGAAAAGTCGAAGCGACGCTTCCAACCCGCCGATGACGATAGGGACATCCTTGAACTCCTCCCTGATCCGGTTTGCGAAGACAAGCGTTGTTCGATCCGGCCGAATCTTGGAGCCAATGGAAAAAGGGGCGCCTTCGAAGAAGCCTTTGCCTCCGAGCTGATAACGATCTTCTGTGCGGCGCTTTCGTGAGGAAGTGTAGTTGAGAACCATGGAATCTACAGGGCCGGAGATAACGGCAAAAAAAAGTCGAGGTCTTCCGAGGCGAGCAAACGAGGAAGACCTTTGCCAGAACGGCGTTTCCAGGATGCCCACGGAAAAGCCGCCGACCTCAAGCGCTTTTTTGAGGATGCCCTCCGGAAAAGAAGGATGATCGGAAAATGGGTAGGGTAGGGCAAAGATCACGTCAAAAGAGTCCATGATCCTTACTCTAGCATTCCGGAAATAACGCGGGAAAGCGAAAATTTACTTGATTAAGGAAACAGGAAGGTTATAATAAGGAACCTATTGCAGCTTTCCATGTCGGAGGGCTTTTTCGTTCTGTCGGGATATCGCCCAGAACCTGTTCTATGATTCAATTCTGTTTGCTGACCTTCAGCCGGCATACATGAGAGAAAATCCAAGAAAGCGCTTAGGCGGACGGCAGAGCCGTTCCAGTCTTTCCAGACCTTTCTTCCCCGGGGTTTCAGCGGCGCCTGCCGCAAGGTTTTGGGACAGCCAGGAGATACCTTCGAGAGAAAGTCTTTACATCGGGCTTTGACATCGTTCTGCACATTTGCCCCCGTCGTGGGAAGAGGCCTATCTCAATTGCATCTATCAAAAAGATTCAAGAGATCCAGAATGAGGCACAAAATACGAGAGTTTGGGACACAAAACGGATTAATCGGCAAGAGGTTCGGCGAACTTGTCGTTCTGAGACGATCAAGAAGCGGCAGGGCAGGAGCTTGGATTGCGAAATGCGACTGCGGGAGATTGGTCCTGGTGTACGACTACCTCTTGAAAGGCGGAACTACGACAAACTGCGGTTGCGAACTGGCAGAGCAAGCAACCTGAGAGTATCGCTCTCCCCGCGGAACCAACCCCTCCGACTTCGCGAACACTGACGTCACATTCGGACATTCACGGTAAGATGGTTTCGATCGAGACTTTTGGCGCAGTGAAAAGACTCCGAATGGCCCGAAGCCTCATTGGACGGGCATTCTATTTTACGGCCGCTTACTGGGTCGACGGTTTGATGATCGAATCAGGCTGCTCCTACACGCTCATCCAGTATCCCGCTCTCGCATCTCCATGGGAGGGTTCCATCTCTCCGCCCCGGGCGCCCGACGCCCCCACGTATTGCCCCGCGGGTCCGAACGTCCGGTGAAGAATCGAACCAGAATGCGGTGGAGCATGTTCATGTTGGGAAGAATGCCGTGGAAACCCGCGAGCCTGCTCAGGCCCTTGTCTTGAATTTCCCAGTAACCGTAATCGTCAGGAGTGACACAGACGAGGTTTTCTTCCTTAAGGAAGGTAGGAACCGCTCCTTCAAAAGGAACCGTCCCGTCGCCGGTCAGCCTGCGGAGAAGAGAATTTTTTCCCTGTCTCCACCGGTTTTCACGATCCTTTGAAGCGAGATCAAAATCCACCCGTCCCCCGCGTTTTATGATTTTCAGGCGAACCCGGGTCACAGCATCGACCCCTACGATGGCGAGCCAATCTTCTACCCTCAATCCTGCTTTTGCCAGGGTGAATCTGTTGATGCGTTCCCGGTGGGTCCTTCCCGCCCTGAGAAGGTGCGCAAAAAGCGCCCTGGCATCTCCTTTGTGTTGTTTCGTGGGCAGACCCTTTAAACGGATGAACTGCTCGATGGAATCGAGGACGCTGGGTTGCCAAGCTGCAGGATCGAAAAGAGTGTCCGGGATCCCAGGATCGGGCTGAAGGGCATTCTTGAAACCGGGCAGAAGATGATACAGAGCCGGAGTCATGCGGGCCGCCTCCCGCTCTCGCGAGCTCGGAGGAGAAGACCCAAGACTGGCTGTTCCGGTGGCTACCTGGATCACCGCTTCAAAGGATCCCTGATAGGGTGTCGCCAAAGTGGCCACCTTGTGCACCGGCGCTTTCGTTCCCTTTCTTTCGAGGTACCCGGTGATTACAAGACCGCCCATTGAGTGACCTACGAAGTTCACTTTGGGGTCATCTCCGAAACCTTCCTTGTGATAGTGACGGAGCAGGGAGGTGCGCCGGATTACTTCGCCCACAAATGCATCCAGGAGGGGCTCGATGTCTTTGAGGGGCATCCGCCAGTCATAACTGAAGGGGTATACAGGGACCGGTTCGTCCTCTCTCGATCTCAGGTTGTATCGCAACTCCTCGACGAGTTCTCTGTAAGGGACATCGAAGACCTGCCCAGGCCTTAAACGCGCAGGTTGGAGGGCTTCGTAGCGGAGGTCATTGGGGTGTAGCGCAATTCGCTCATATTTTCGGTCAAGAACCCTCCAAACAATTTCCGGAGGAAGGGGATACTCGTCGGCCAAATTGACGGCTGTGATTCCAGGGACAATGATGACAGGGTAGACGATCGCCATAGATCAGCTCCGGCAAGAGGGGAAGAATCGCGCACAAAAAAGAGGCAGAACCTTGTTGGTTCTGCCTGCAATCTCGCGGACAAGGAACTATTTCTTGGTCATCTCTTGATTGCAGCACTGGAGTGGGACCCTGCAAGCCTCCCAACCCTTGCCGGATGCGGAACTGCAGGTGCAAGGCTTTGAAACTTCGAGTTCCAGGCCGCATGTTTTACAGAAAAAGACATCGCCCATATTCATCTCTGCACAATTCGCCATTTCATTTCCTCCTTTCATTTGCATAGGTAGCTTCCAGCCTAAACCTGTTTAGCAGAGGATACGTCAACTGTCCATACAGGAAATCACGTATTATTCCTGAAAAGACCATGTACACCGATTCTATTGATGCATTCCCTGTCACCGACTATTCCCTGGATTTTCCCGAGTAAGAAAGTCCCGCCTGTTCTTGAGGGGAGGACGGCTGCTCATGTTGAGGCGATAGCAGTTGCGAGATTGACTGATCGAGCTGTTTTCGTTAGTATTCTCAAGAGAACTTTCTCCGGAGGAACCCCCTCGTGGAGGGTTGCAAGAGCACCGTGGCGCCTCTCAGAAAGAAAGTCCTTGAAAACATCCAGGTTCCAGTCCTGAGTGTTTGAGAAAAGCGCCGAGGGGCCATGGAATGAGAGCGTAACAGGATCTGGACATGTCAAGGAGACGATTGTGGAGCGGAGAAAGAGGC
>JAWOJI010000491.1:0-11252 GCA_046481735.1 Desulfatiglandales bacterium
TCCGATCTGGTCGAAGCGGTCATTTCCGTTGAATTTGATTATATCGGTCAGGTGCGACCCAGGTGCGATCAACTGCAGAAGTTTATCCAGGAGTTCGCGGAGTTCGAATCCTTGGCCCTCACTTTTAAGCGGGTAACGAACATTCTCAAGAATCAGAGTGTCGCCTCCGGCGTAGATCCCGCTCTTTTCAAGGAACCCTGCGAAGCAGGCCTGCTTCAAGCCTACCGGAGAGTGAAGGATGATATTGAAATCCTGATCCAGGCAAATAACTACGCAGACGCCCTCAATCTGACGGCCGGGCTGAAAGCGCCGGTCGATGCCTTTTTCGAAGGCGTGGAAATTCTTACCAAGGAAAGTGAGGCAATCAAGAATAACCGCATCGCGTTGCTCCAAGAGCTGAGCCTTCTTTTCCTCAAGGTCGCCGATTTTTCAAAATTCTCCGTCTGATCACGGCAAGGGCAAAGGGACAAGAGATCTCTTCTCTGTACGACTACCTTTCGATTCGTTGAGATTCTATTCAGCATTTGTGCTGGTGTCTTCCACACAATTTTCTTTCTTGGAATTTTGGTCATTCGAATTTGTTTCGAATTTCGGGTTTCGTGCTTCGGATTTGGTTGCGGCTGCGCCGCGCTGTGGCCTATGCCTTTGTGGCGAGTCCCGCTCACCCTGCCCATCTCTTAACGAGCGCGGCGTTTCTTAATCAGCACGTAGAGTTCCCCCTCGTGTTTCATGTGACCTGCCGCCAGTTCCGCGTAAAGGCCTCTCCCCCAAAACAGATCCGCCCGGCCCGCCCCCCGGATGGCGCCGCCCGTATCCTGGTTCACCACGAAGCGGGAGAAGTCTTCCCATCCTGTGATCTCACCCTTGTCATTGACCATGGGTTTCTTGCTCCTGATAAAAGCGAGCGCACCGGGAGGAAAAAGCCGGGAATCGAGAGCCACTGTTCTCCCTGGGGTGATCGGCGTATTAAGATTTCCAAGCACCGGTCCTTCCCCGAGAGACCGGAAAAACACGTAGGAGGGATTGTAACTCAGCGCGTTGTCGACGATCTCAGGATGGTTCATGAGACATTTCCGGATGCTTTGCATGGAGACGTCTTCCATTTTCAAGAAGCCCTTGTCCACCAGATACCTGCCAAGAGCACGGTAGGGGTGACCGTTTTTTTCCGCATACCCTATGGACATGGACTTTCCCTCTCCCAGCTCAAGACGGCCTGAGCCCTGGATCTGCAGGAAGGCGACATCCACCGGGTCCTTCAGCCAGGCAATTTCGAGGTTCCTGCCTTCAAGAGCTTTTTCCAGGGCGATTTGTCGTCTTGAGTAGTAGGGAAGGACCTTGCTTCCATCAATCCTGGCAATGATGCTCTTGCCTTTGAATTCCTCGCTGAAAAGGGACAGGTCGATCTTCACCAGATCATCCGGTTTTTGATAGATGGGATGATGAAAGGTTTTATCCGGGGCGAGTCTTGCCTCAAAAACCGGCTCAAAATACCCGGTGAAAAGAACTTTTTTGTTCTCCGCCCGACCGGATGCCCTGTAAAGGTTGAAATCTTTCTTCAGCCTCCGCTTCAATTCCTTCGGCTCAAGCTCCAGGGACAACAAGGAGAGGAAAGCTTCCTGGGTTTCGACCATGTCCTGAACCTGATAGGTGTCAGGTCCGAAATCAAAAGACCGATCCGATGGAATCCTCTTGAAATACTCGAGGTTTCTCTCAATGGCCTCTACCAGAGAAGAAAATTCCGAATCGTCCTGGAACTCAGGCAGGAAGAAACGAACCGGAACCAGAGCATCCTCAGGTCTCCCAGCCTCTTCCCTGAGAGCCGGAGCGCAGGTGGAAAGAAGGAGGGCAATGAATATGTGGAAAACAATCTTTTGCATTTTCTGTCTCCTCTTTATCCCGGCACCTTAAATGCATTTACATGCGTGGACAAGGGTAATTCATTGGGAGATTGAACAGTGTGGCTTTTTTTAGCCTGACTGTGGTTTTTTTGCCACACTCATCCTTTCCCTGCCGATGATCCTTTCCTCTCGCTTTTCATTATGCAATACTTTCAATAAGTTAAAATTAGCGTCTGTCTCTTTTGATTGATCCTTGCTTTGGCATAAGTTTTGCTCTATCTTATATCGATTTTTTTTGCGATTTTGATCAGGAGGCTCAGTCTTTTACCGTGGACATCAGACAGCGGACAATTCGGAACGAGGTTTCCTGTACGGGCATAGGGCTTCACTCCGGGCAAATGGTGAATATGACGATCAAACCTGCGCCCCCTGATCACGGCATAAAGTTCGTGCGCAAGGACATCCCCTCTCACCCTGTGATCAAAGCCCAATTCAACAGCGTAGTAGACACCAACCTGTCAACCACTATAGGCAACAATGGCTTTAAAGTCTCCACCGTAGAGCACCTCATGGCGGCTTTTTTCGGCCTTGGCATCGACAACGCCAGGGTAGAGCTCGACGGCCCTGAGGTTCCCATTATGGATGGTAGTGCCGGACCCTTTATTTTTCTCCTGAGAAGCTCCGGCTTGAAAGAAGAAAACAAACCCAAGCGCTTCATCATCGTCCGGGAACCCTTGGAGATTACTGACGGGGGCCGTTCCATCAGCCTTCTCCCCTCTAACGAGTTGAGGATATCTTACACCATCGACTTCAGCCACCCGCTTCTGAGGGATCAAACGTATGAACATCGTTTCTCGGCAAAGGATTTTATCAAGGAGATCAGCCGCGCCAGAACCTTCGGATTCTTGAGAGATATTGAAACGCTGAGAGCGAACGGGCTGGCCATGGGCGGATCTCTGGACAATGCCATCGTCATCGACGACTTCAGGATTCTGAATGAAGACGGGCTTCGGTACAAAGATGAATTCGTCCGGCACAAAATCCTGGACTTCATAGGCGACTTGGCTATTTTGGGATGCCCCGTAATCGGGCATTTTGTGGTCAACAAGTCCGGGCACTCTCTGAATCAGGAAATGCTAAAAAAACTCGTCCAAAACTCAAGCCACTGGGAAAACCTCGTCCTGAATCACCCGCAAGAAATGCCTGCGAAGAAATTGAAGATCCCCGTCTCCGGATCTCTGGATCCGGTTCACGCCTGAGGCGCCACCCCTCTTACTCCGATGCCTTGATGGTGAATCAGGGCAGGAGGATAGCGTTTGCATTTCCCATCAGACTCCGTTAGACTCTGCGAATCCTTGAGTTTTTAGGGAGCACGGCAAATTCCTCCCTCCCGGATCGCTGTCCACCGGAATCCTGGCCTTTGGTTGACGCTCCGCAGCCCCGGGAAAAACCCCTAGGAATGACCTTCAAGCCTGCTGTCTTCGCAGGAAGTCGCAATACGGGTGTATGAAGAAAGCCATCACATGTCTCTTGACTATCCTTTTGCTCCATGTCGCTCCCGGTGGCTCGGCTCAGCAGGCGTATCTTTCCGACATCGTGATCACCAACACCAGAGACCATCTCCTCCTGTACTTCACGGTGAATGGATGCTTCACACCGGAAATGAATGCCGCCATTGAGAGCGGGATAGAGACAACCTTCACTTTCTTTGTGAAACTCTACGAAAAGAGGCGCTTCCTTTGGAGCAGAAAGGTGGCCGACATCGTTATCCACCACCGCATCAAGTATGACAACCTCAAAGGAACCTACGAGATCCACCTCTCAGAAGAAAACGGAAAAAGAATCACGGTCAACAACTTCGCGCAAGCCAAAAAGCTCATGGCTGAAATCGTCACCCTCAAAGTGGCGCCGATGGATCAAATGACAAAGGGAAAAGCCTACCAGGTCCAGATGATGGCCCAGCTCGACAAAATCATACTTCCCTTTTATTTGCACCACGTTCTCTTCTTTTTGTCTTTGTGGGATTTCGCAACAGACTGGTACGCCGTGGACTTCAAGTATTGAAAAATGAGATCTTACGTAGAAGCTGAAAAAGCGGATATCAAGAGGCGGCGCAGAGAATTGTGCATTATCGCATTTCTCATCGTCGTCATCCCTCTGCTGACCTACCTCGGAGCACGGATTTCCGACTTGGGGGTGGAGCTGCCGATCGCCGGCAACATCCTCATTCTTGTCCTGATCAACATCAATGTCATCCTGCTCCTCCTTTTGATCTACCTGACGGTGAGGAACCTGGTCAAACTGTTTTTTGAGAGAAAAAAGGGGATCCTGGGAGCCAAGTTGCGGACAAAGCTGGTGGTGGCTTTCATGACGCTCTCGCTCCTTCCCACCGCCATCCTTTTCTTTGTCTCCGTCCAGTTCATATCCACCTCCATTGAATACTGGTTCAATCTTCCCATTGAGCGGTCTCTCAGGAATTCCCTTGAAGTCGGCCAGGGATATTACAAACGGATCATTGATGAACTTCTTTCCCACGGCAACAGCTTGAGCCGCCTGATCACGTATCGCCATTACACGCTGGTCACTCCGAATGAAGACATGGAGAAGCTCGTCAATGAGAAGCGCATAGAATACCATCTTGCCGGCATCAAGGTCTTCTCCCATAACATGCTGCTTCAGTGCGCATCCCAGGATGAGAAGCTGGACCTGAGCTCTTTCAAGGATCCGGGAGCGGATTTCTTGAGGAGAGCCCTCGAGAGGGGTTCCGACAATTACGACATTCAATCCTCGACCATCGGGCAGCTTGTCAGCGGGATTGTTCCCATATTCTCCAGAACGGAATCCAAAGCCGTGGTAGGGCTGGTGGTCATGCAGACCTTCGTACCCGCCGCCTTCGTGAATCGCTTGAACGCGATCCCCAAGGGTTTCGAGGAGTTTAAACAGTTCAAGCTTCTGAAAAAGCCGATAAAAGTTATCCATCTCATCACCTTTTCCATTGTCACCCTGTTGATCATTTTTGCTTCGGTCTGGTTCGGACTCTTCCTCTCCAAAGGCATCACGGTTCCCATACAGGAACTGGCAGAAGGAACGCACCGCATCGCCCAAGGCGATTACGATGTCTTCATCGACCTGGAATCCCGGGACGAAATCGGCGTGCTTGTCAATTCTTTTAACCTGATGGCCACGGACCTCAAGAACGGGAAGGTCCAGCTTGAAGAGGCAAACACCGAACTCATTCGGAGAAACATCGAAATCGAACAGCGCCGCCTGTACATGGAAATCGTCCTGGCCAACGTGGCGGCGGGGGTAATGTCCGCCGATGCAGAGGGACGCATATTCACGATCAACAAGTCTGCTGAAAAGATGCTTGGTCTCCGGGCGCCGGGAGTCATAGGGCGGGACTACAATGAAGCGTTGAATAAACCTCATCTCCAGAAGCTGAAAGACTTGTTTGAGGACAAGGCTCTTTTCAAGAAGGGCTCGATCAAACGACAAATTAACCTCGCTATCCTTGACAAGTTCCTGACGCTCCTTGTCTCCCTCAATGTGCTCCGTGACGAAAAAGACCGCTACCTTGGACTTGTCGCCGTTTTCGAGGACCTCACGGAGATCGAGCGGGCTCAGCGCATGGCGGCTTGGCGGGAGGTAGCACGACGCATTGCCCACGAAGTGAAGAACCCGCTTACGCCGATCCAGCTCTCTGCCCAGCGGCTTAAGAAAAGGTATGGGCAAAAGCTGTCCGCAGAGGACGGTAGGGTATTCGAAGAATGCACCGACATGATCATCGGCCAAGTGGAAGGGTTGAAGCGACTGGTCAATGCATTTTCCGGTTACGCTCGGATGCCCGCCCCTCAGCTTGCCATGAACAGCATGCGCCAGATTATTGAGGAATCCGTGAGCCTGTACCGGGACACCCAAAAGGGCGTCACAGTCCTTCTCCGGGAGGCGGACGAGGTTCCCCTTTTCAAGTTCGATAAAGAGCAGATCAAACGGGTAATGATCAATCTTCTGGACAACGCGATCGATGCCATTGATGGGGACGGTTTGGTGGAGGTTGGCCTTTCTCTCGATCGAGACCGGGATGTCGTGCAAATCGTGGTCGCCGACGACGGCCAAGGAATTCCGCCGGAGCACAGGGCCAGGGTTTTCGATCCCAATTTTTCAACAAAGAAACACGGCACCGGTTTGGGTCTTTCCATTGTCACCGACATTGTAAACGATCACAACGGCTCTGTTCGGGTTCAGGCCCGAGAGCCCAGAGGAACCCGATTCATCATCGAGCTTCCCTTAAAGGCCTGAGCATTGATTCTATTCGCTTACCACCTCGCATGGACTTTTCTTCTCCTCTGTCTTTTCCCCTTCATCCCTCTTCTGAGGGGCCATCGACTCGTTCAAAGGCTGCGGGCGGCTCCAGGAGCCCGCAAGGAAGGCGGCAAAGCCATCTGGATCCATGCCCTTTCCGTGGGAGAAGTTCTTTCCGCCATCCCCTTGGTCAAGACTCTCAGGAGACGCTATCCCGCAGAGGAGTTGGCGCTCACCGTAACCACTCGTCAGGGCATGGAAATTGCGCAAAGGGAACTGAGGGAAGATAGGCTTCTTCTTCTGCCCATGCCCCTTGACTTTTGGTGGCCCATGCTGGGCATGATTCGCCGCATCCGGCCCAAGCTCTTCATTCTCGTTGAAACCGACCTGTGGCCTGGACTTCTGGATCACCTGAAAAGGAGGGGGGTCAAGACCATGCTCGCAAATGGTCGGGTCTCTCCGGGAACGCTGAACTCCTACAAAAGATTTCGCTTCTTCTTCGGGAACATGCTGAACGGGTTCGACGCCTGCCTCATGCAGACAGAACTGGACCGGCTGAGGCTCCTGGAAACGGGCATCAAAACCAGGAGAGTGAGAAGCCTTGGGAACATGAAGTTCGACCGGGGCTATTCGCCGTTGGATGAAAAAGAGCGTCGGGACCGGCTCAAAGCATTCAATCTGTCCGATGACTGCGGAGTGTGGCTCGCCGGAAGCACCCATCGGGGTGAAGAAAAAATTGTTCTGGATGTTTTCCAGAAGATCCGGCCGTCTTTTCCGCACGTACGGCTTGTTATTGCTCCGCGACGCACGGAAAGGGCGCGGGAGATTCAGAGACTCGGCCAAAGCAAAGGTTTCAAAACGGTTTTGAGAACCGCACTCACACCCCGCTCCCCTGCCTACGATGTGCTCATCCTGGACACCATGGGTGAACTGTGCCGGGCCTATGGAATCGCCTTTGTCAGTTTTGTTGGAGGGAGTCTCGTGCCCGAAGGAGGCCACAACCTATTGGAACCCGCAAGCTTCGGTTGTCCCGTTCTCTTCGGCCCCCACATGGAGGATTTCAAAACCATGGCGGAACTGATCCTGGAGGCCGGCGGCGGCATCCGAGTCCAGGATCCACAAACGCTTTTTCAGGCGATCCTGGACCTTTTTTCTCAACCGGAGAAACGAAACGCGATAGGATCAAGAGCCAAGCATTTTGTGGAGAGCAACCAGGGCGCCGTTGCGCGGGTAATTCTTGAAATATCCGAGCTTCTTGACGGACGCTTTCAATCGTAGCCCAGTTCCTCAAGCCTCTCTTCGCTGATGCCCACCGCATGGGCGATTTCATGGACCACGGTGATCTCGATCTCTTCTTCCAGCTCCTCGATCGTCGCACACATTCCTTCAAGAGGCTCCTGAAACAAAAAAATCGTATCAGGGAAATCCGGGGGTGATGTCACGCTCCGTTCCGTAAGGGGAACTCCCCAGTACAGGCCCAGCAGCGGTTCTTCCGGGTCCATCCCCATCTCTTCAAGGATCTCCTTCGAGGGATGCCTTTGCACTGTGATAAGGATGTTATCGAGGTGCCGCCGGATCTCCTCCGGGATATGATCGATGGCGTTTTTGACGATGCTGTCGAATTCTTTTTCGCTGATTCTCAATACCCCTCCACTCAATCAAGTCCGCCGTAGTTCACCCTGCGCTAAAAGCAAAACGGCGAGTCGCTTCATTTCAGAGATGGTAATCCCCTGCGGCCTCAGGCTGGTACAGGATCTTTTCTATGGAGATCCGTCTGCGGCCTGATGGAACCTGCCAATCAACGACATCACCTTCGCTGTAGCCCAGAATCGCCGTCCCGACAGGAGCGAGGACGGAGATCGCTCCGGAATCGATATCCGCATCCTTGGGAAACACCAGTGTGTAGGTCATCTCTTCCGACGTATCGACATCCCGGAGAAGCACTCTGGAGTTCATGGTGACGACGCCGGGTGGTACTTTTTCAGGTTTCACGATCCTCGCCCGATCCAGCTCCTCCTGCAAATCATGCAGATCTTTCCTGCTGTGATCGTGGAATTCCTCGGCCTCCTCAATGAGTGCCTCAAGTCTATCCCTATCGAGCTTCGTAATGTATATCTCCCTTCGCTTCATGCCTCCCCCCATTTTTATGTGGCGAACCTTCGCCGCCGCTTCCCGGACTTTTCTCGCATCTCATTCGGAACCCTGTTCCAGCAAAATGAACTTCATTGTATAGCAAAATATCGGGAGATAGGAAAGCAGGGTTCATGCTTTTTGGTTCATCCGGTCAAAAGATACGCCTTGCTTCCATGTTGACAAACAGGGATAAAGACGGTACTTGAAATGCCCGACATTTTTTGGGAGGCCCGCCATGGCCGGCATCAAACTATTCTGCGACAGCATTGAAGTGAGGCAAACTTCCGGACCCGATATAACCGACATTACCCTCCTCCTGGCACGTTGCGTTGAGGGATCCGGGGTAGCGCAGGGCACTCTGTCCGCATCTGTAACCGGATCCACCGGTTCGCTGACCACCATCGAGTTTGAACCGGGCGCCGTAGAGGACCTCAAAGCAGCCATCGAACGCCTAGCCCCACAAGGAATGTCCTATGCCCACGAAATGGCATGGCATGACGGAAACGGCCACAGCCACGTGCAAGCTGCGCTGCTCGGCCCAAGCCTCAGCCTGCCTATCCGAAACCATAGTCTGCGCCTGGGTCCCTGGCAGCAGGTAGTCGTCGTCAACCATGATACCCGCCCCAGGAAAAGGACAATCGAAGTTACCATTGTCGGAACCGTTGACTGATCCAAATCGCTCCGGTTTGGTGGATGCCGCAAAATTGGTCCATATTTGCCGCCCCATCAGCTCATCCGACTGAGGAATCTGCGAGCCGGCTCAGATATCTGTTTGTTTTTGCGAAAGGAATTTGCGACAATCAAGGTAAAATGAAAGATGGTCAAGGATGCGTGAACCATGCTCGTGGATTGGTCCAAAATACATGATCAGGAAAAGCTGACTCCAGCAGTCCTGCCTTTGGCAGTGCTCTCTCTATTTTATTGGGCAGGCCTCAAACTCAGAATGTGCGCTCCGATTAAAGGCAAAGCCCTTCCCGGTTTCGTTGTGAGCCTCGGCAACCTGACTGTCGGGGGTACCGGCAAAACCCCCGCCGCTGCGGTGCTGGCGCAATGGGCCATGGAGCAAGGTTACAAGCCTACCATTCTTTCCAGGGGATACGGCGGGAAGAGCAAGAAGAAAGTCCTCGAGGTGTCGGACGGCAAGACCATATTGGCCACATCCCTTGAAGCTGGGGATGAACCTTACTTGCTGGCAAAGAAACTCAAAGGCGTGCCGGTGATTATTTCGAGGGCGCGCTATGATGCAGGTCTCTTGGCCCATGAGAAACACGGCACCGATTTTTTCATTCTCGATGACGGGTTTCAACACATCCCTCTTCACAGAGACCTGGATCTCGTCCTCCTCGACGCAACCCGGCCCTTTGGCAACAGGCGCCTTCTCCCCTGGGGACCTTTGCGAGAGCCGGTAGATCATCTCGGAAGGGCCGACGCCTTTATCCTCACCCGCTCCGGGGAGAACGTGATGCCCGGGCTCGTGGAATTTTTGGGTAAACGGTTCCCTGGGAAACCGGTTTTCAGAAGCCGGCACATGCCACAAAAAATCGTGTTTCCGAGATCATGGAGATCCTATGGCCCTGCGTTTCTTCTCGAAAAAAAGGTCGTCGTCTTTACAGGCATCGCGAAGCCGGCTCAATTCAGAGACACATTGAAAAAACTTGGAGCCGAAGTTGTTCTTTTCAAGACCTTCCCGGACCATCACCCTTTTTCCCGGGCGGAAATCGAGGAAATGATTCTCTGGGCAAAGAACGTGGACTGCCTGATAACCACCGAGAAGGATTGGGTGCGCGTTGAACACCTCGGAATACATGAAGATAAATTGTGTTACCTTACCGTGAATTTTGAGCTGCTGCCTGAAAGAGACGCCTTTTTTCATTTGGTCGAGGAAAAGGTGCAGCTCTCAGCTCGCACGGGACCTGGCAGGCATCCCCACTTCAAAAACAGGGGTTGAGGGATCAATTGGGCAGGCTGGAGATCTCCTCAGGGCAAAAATGATAGACGGAATCATCTACAGACTGATTTCTGTTTCCATCCGGGGGATGGCTCACATTCCCTATTCCATCGGCCAATATAAGGGGAGAGGACTGGGCCTCCTTGCCTGCCTCATCCCCATGGACAGAAAAAAAGTGGCCTTGGAGAATATAGAGCAAAGCTTTCCAGGAATTTCCGGATGTGAAGCGAGAAGACTGCTTCGCAGAGTGTACATGCATTTTGGCAGTATGGTTTTCGAAATCCCTCACATTATCAACCTTACGAGCAAGAACCTGGATCGTTATGTGATTTTTGAGGGCATTGAGAATCTTGACCGTGCTCTCGGCAAGGACAAGGGCGTCTTTGTTCTTACCGCCCATTTCGGAAACTGGGAACTGATGTCCGCCGCAATAACGCTGCTGTGGCGCAAAACGGCTGTCGTGGCAAGGCCGGCCGACTTCCTCCCACTGGAGCGCGCAATCACCAGGCTGCGCTCATGGCATGGAGCCAAAATAATCCCCAAGCAGCGGGCCATGCGACAGCTCATGCAAACGGTGAAAGAAAAACAAATCATCGGGATTCTCCTGGACCAGAATGTGGACTGGTATGAAGGGGTTTTTGTTCCCTTCCTGGGACGATGGGCCTGCACAAACAAAGGCCTCGCCCTTATTGCTTTAAGGACCGGGACCCCGGTGGTGCCGGCCTTTCCGACAAGACAGAAAGACGGCCGATACCGAATCACCCTGGAAAAAGAAATTGCGCTCAGGGACACAGGGGATAAGAACGCAGACATGGAAGCCAACACGGAAGCGTTTACGCGTATAATAGAAAAGTATGTGAGGGAATACCCGGACCACTGGTTCTGGTATCACAAGAGGTGGAAAACGAAGAACTACTGTGAATGGGATGTTGGGATGAAGGGATAGCGGGATAAGGGCGGTGCAAGGCATGAGGGTAGCAGGGGGGAACACTATTGACAGGTCCACCATCCACCGCATCGTGGTTCGCGCC
>JAWOJI010000005.1:0-4872 GCA_046481735.1 Desulfatiglandales bacterium
AAACACGCTGTGGGCCGTCAGCATAATTGCCGGGATCCCCTTCTTTCTTGCAATCTCCAGCAACTTGAGTCCATCCACGCCCATGATGTCCAGAATAGCGGCGTCGTAGGGCTTGTTTTCCAGCAGTTTTTTTCCTCCGTCAAAGCTGAATGCTGTTTCGACCCTGCACTCCTCAAGGTGTGTTTCCAGGAAACCCAAAACATCTTCCTCGTCATCCACTGCGAGGATCCTCTTTCCCGTCAAAATATCCTTCTCTCCCATGACTTCCTCCCTTTTCTGCACAAGGAAATTAGAACCTCTCTCCGAGCCGGCGGACAGACCCCGCAAGCGAAGAGCTTGCCCATGTTCCTTGCGGATATTCACCCCTTGTCCTCATCCTGCCTGGCACGCCGGCATCAGTTAGTGAAAGCAAGTGTGTTCGCCATGACGAAACAGGAAGGATCTCAAGGTCGTCTTCCGATCTGTTATTCCCAGTTTCCTTCTGATATTTCTTTTGTGACTTTCAACCGTTCTCAACGAGAGGTTCGATGTCTCGGCAATTTCCTTTGTACTCCTGCCAAACTTCACCAAATTTGCCACTTGCAGTTCCGCCGGGGTTAAGTTCAGTTCTGCCGTTCTCAAGGATCCTATGAGTGGGGAGGTTACATTGTTGATCGCCACTTCGATAAGATCCAGGTAACATTTTTGCGTGTCGCTGAGAGGTGTGTTCTTGAGTTTGTCCAGATAGGGCTCGACGATCTGTTTTAAGTTGAGCAAGATATGCGTTTCTGTCTCGGTCCTTTCTGTTCTTCTTCTCTGAAGGAGGATCTTCAACGCACTGTTCGCTTCTCTCAGATCGGCGGCTTTCCTGTGCAATTGGTCCTTTTGTTCCTCTATCCGCTGCAATAGCGATTCAATGTGCCACCTTGATTTTGCCGGTTCATTTTCAAACCCCGCCTCTTCTGTTTCATCCGGGAAGAAGATCAAGGTTGGATTTTCCTTGTGATCGTCTCCTTTCCTTCCATGGCGCCCGGCTTTGCCCCAATTCATTATCATTTGGAAAACCGCCTTGCTTTCCGGTGGCTGGAAACTCCTAGCGACGGCCATGACTGACTCTCTTGCGGCCCCGTTTGATCGGATGGCTCGGGATGCCCTGTGGTCTCTTTCCATCCCCCCATTGGAAGGAAGATCAAGAGCGCCGATGGCTGAAATCCTACATTTTTCTTTCATATTGGCTCTCCACCCCGCAGCACCGCGTCTCAAAAGCTCTGCACCTGAAAATGGCAATCTTAGACTATTAATTTGAATTTTGAGCATTGTGGTTTTGATTATTGTTTCGAGTTTCGATATTCGGATTTCGGATTTTCGCTGGAGTCGGCCTTGGGAATCATTCCCTCCGGGCTTAGCTCAAAGCCGAGCCCTCTACACCCGGATTTTTACAGGGCGGGTGCGTTGGCCGTGTATGCCCAGGGGCCACGCCGTCTCGATGCCCTGGGCTTTTATAATCCTGTGGAGGTTACAAAAAGGTTTCTTCAGCAACAGGAGATCTATTTGAAATAGCATGATTTTATTGGCTTTACCGATTTTGTTTGACGGGTCTGACACCTATCGGGTAGATATTGACTCATAATTTCGATTCATCCCAGAACCATCATCGCGCCGGTACAAACCCCTTCAGGCAAAGCTGTAATAAGCGCAAGAGATTGCCGTGACGGCAAAGCCCTGTAGGTGGATTTTTTACCGGAACCATTTCCATTCAGCTTGACACAGATTCGGCCGAACGATCGGCCCCCTGAAAATAGTAGCTCAATTTGTTTCGAAGATGTTTTGGATTTCCCTCTTTATCGCTGAAGGTTAATCGTCGTCGGCATGATAGCCCTGATACGCAGGCGACAAACTTTGCGCCGGCCGGAATATTTCGGTGAACGGTGCATAGACCTGGAGACCTGTCTGACGGAGGAAAGAGAATGCTTCGACAACTGAGTGTTTCGAGAATCACTCCGCCCCGGCCTCAAAATGCTCTGCCCCGCCCGCGGCTCATCGAACGACTGGAAGAATACAAGGGTAGTCCCCTGGTTCTCATTCTGGGGCAAGCGGCTCAGGGGAAATCAACGCTGGCCGCTACTTACGCAGAGGCAAACACCGTGCCTGCCGCCTGGGCCAATGTAGATAGAGAAGACGCAGACCCTGTGAATCTTTTCTACTTGTTGGTCTCTGCGTTCCAGCGTGTTCTGGACCGGACCGATTTTTCGCAGCTCATGTCTTACCCCAGCGTGAATTTGGGGCTGAGAGATCCAACCCTGCGGTATCGCGAATGGGTTAACGCCATCGTTCAAATTTTACCTCGTCCCATCCGGCTCATACTTGACGGACTGGACTCCTTATCTCAGGATGCCCCATCCCTTCAGTTCCTTAAGATTTTCGTCGGCGAACTGCCGCCGGACATGGGCCTGATCATTCTTTCCAGGAAAGAGCCTCCTCTGGATTTGCAGACCCTCAGAGTGAGACAGGTGGCAAAGGTGATCTCCAACCAGGAGCTTGCCTTCAATCTTGATGAGACCAAAACGTTTTTCAGGGATTTGAGAAAGCTCAATTTGACTGTCGAGCAAATCAAGAGAATTCATCATTTCACCGAAGGGTGGGCCGGCGGTCTGGTATTGCTCTCCGAGACCCTGGGCCGACTGAATGAGCATGAGAGGGAAAAATTCATCGCAAACGGAATCCCCGATAGCTTCAAAGGCGATGTCTTTACCTATTTCGGAGATGAAATTTTTGCTTCCCAATCATTTCGGGCCAGAGACTTCTTGATAAAATCATCCATGCTGGAAGTGATTGAACCTGCCTTTGTAAAGGATTTTCTCGGCATAGATGATATCGAAAAATCCCTGTTCGACGCGGTCAGAAGAAATCTCTTTGTGGAATCCATATATGACGAGAAGAAGGGCTGGGTTTTCAGGTTTCACAGGCTGTTTCGAGATTTTCTCAACACAAGGTTCATGACCGAAATTCCGAAGGAGGCTCAGCAGGAACTGTTCCTTAAGGCGGGATCGCTTTGTGATCTCAGAGGAGAACATGAAAATGCCATAAGATACTATCTCGATGCAAAGGCATACGACGAGGCTATTCGCATCATCGAAGAAGTGGGGCTGAATCTTTGGAGGATGGGCAGAACTGCGGATCTCTCGCAATGGATTCAAGCGCTGCCCTCTGAACTTGTGCAGGACAACCCGTGGCTGCTTTGTTGCCTTTCTTTGACCAGACGGTTTACAGAGGTGAACGAAAACTGCACCAGACTGGAGAGAGCGCTCAAGCTCTTCGAACAGCAGGGCGACACGAAAGGGCAGGCGCTTTCTTTGGCCTTCCTGATCGAGGCATCGACTTTGAGGGGAAACGACGTCATTCCCCTGCCTCTCTTGATCGAGAAAGGGGAGAAGCTCGCTCAGGCGTCTGTTGCCGAGTTAAACCCTTATGAAAGCGCCTTGCTTTGGTTTCACATCGGTTTTGCATCCACGGTCAGAGGCGGCAACCCTAGAAAAGGGCTTTGGGCCTGTGAAAAAGCCAATCTGTTGGCGATTAGAACGGAAGATTTGCCGCTGCAGATTAACGCGTTGATCCATGCTTTGGGTTCGCTCACATATCTTGGCGAATTCACGTCGACTGATGAACTGATTGCGAGAATAGAAAGCACCCTTCATCGGTATCCATACCCTGAATTTAGTGCCCTTTACCTGATTAACCTGAGCTGGTTGAAGATGTTCAGAGGAGAATTTGCAGAGGCGGAAGAATTGATAAAGAAAGCCAGGAATACGCTCGAAGAAAACGGGTTGATATACCTGTACCCATACACCTGGATATATGACTTGCTGCTCAAACCCAGAATAGGCAAATTTCAGGAGGCGGAAGAAATTGCAGGGAGATTGCTGACCCTGTCCACAGCTTTGGGAAACCTTTTTATAGAGGGAGTAACGTATCTGCTGTTGGGGATGAGCCAATACAGCAAGGGCGATCTCTTGGAGGCGCGAAGGTTGCTCGAACGAGCCGAAACGTTTTTGTCATCGGAGAAATCGAGTTCCCGTCATCATTTGAATGCCTGCACCATTATGTTAAACCTCCTCGCGCTTCATGGAACGGATGATGCGGATAGAGAGTCGAATATCAGGCAGGTCCTTGCCCATTCGTACGAGTTCTCGGTATATGCCCACATCGTGGAGGCTCATGTCACGCTGGCCCTTCTCATGGCCAAACACAACAAGCCCGATGAAGCAGTGCATCACCTGGAAAAAGGCTTCGGACAAGCTCGTGAACAAGGATATTACTTTTACAGATTTCTCTCGTCGGATGATTTGACCAGGGCATGTCTTCTTGCCGTAAGGCAAGGAGTGAACGAGTCCGCATATGGTTACGCTGAACGGCTCCTGTCCAAGGATCTCGCAACTCGGGCGGCTCCTGAACTTGAAGCCATGACCTGCGATCCTAACCCGAAGGTGCGTAAAAGGGCTGCCGAGATCCTTCGAGAGACGCACCTTTTGAGTCGTCCTCGCCTCAAGATAATAACCCTGGGGAATTTCACGGTGTTCCGTGGTGACACCATGATTCATGCAAATGAATGGAAGGGAGCTCAGTCGAAGTTGCTTCTCCAGGCTCACTCATGGGGTTGGTCATGGCTCCGCTTCCGAATGAAGCGGCCAGCCCTGCCACCGTGGATGCATGGCACAGACGGGCACAATGATCTATATGAGGGGTTTTTAAAACAGCCCGTGCAAATTTTTGCACAAGATAATTTTCCTCATTGGTGATGCGTGCAGATGCAAGAACACCCAATGCATCGCTTCCATGCTTGTTTTGAATCTGCGTGAATTTTTCAGCAATCAAACCAAAGGCTTCATCCCAGGA
>JAWOJI010000028.1:0-2963 GCA_046481735.1 Desulfatiglandales bacterium
ACAGAGTGCAGGAAAGAGGCTCACTTCTTTTGATTTCGACACCCAGGCCACATCGCGATCCTACGACGTTGCGAGGCTTTGTGTCGGCGGGGTGTTTTCCCTTGTGGATGAGATCTGGAAGGACCAGAATCAGAGGGGATTCGCCTGCGTCCGCCCGCCAGGGCATCACGCGGAACCGGACAAGGCCATGGGCTTCTGCCTGTTCAATAACGTCGCCCTGGGCGCCGAGTACCTGAAACGTGCCTACTCGGTCCGGAGAATCATGATCGTGGATATGGATCTTCACCACGGCAACGGTACCCAGAAGGCCTTTTACGAAAGGGACGACGTCCTCTTTGTGTCCATGCACCATTTTCCTTCCTACCCGGGAACGGGCAATTTCGGGGAAGTGGGAACCGGCCGGGGAGAAGGCTACACCGTCAACATTCCCCTCTCAAAGGGGCATGGGGACCTCGATTTTGCCAGGTTGATCTACTTCGTGGTCAATCCCCTGGCCCAGGCCTATCATCCGGAGATCATCCTGGTGTCCTGCGGATTCGACCTATATCTTCATGACCGCCTGGGCGCCATGCGGGTCACTCCTGAGGGTTACGGGCTGATCACCTTTTTTCTGCTCGCCGTTGCAGAAAAGGTTTGCTGCGGGAAGATCGCTTTTGTCATGGAAGGCGGCTACAGTCTTCGGGGAATCAGGGAGTGCGGGCTCCGGGTTATGCAGGAGCTTTGCGGGGAGTCCCGCGTCGATCCCAAAAGCATTGACCGGGTCCTGGGAAGTGCGCCCAACAAGATCGGCGCTGTGGCTAAGGTCAGAGAGATCCACAAGAAATACTGGGGCGTCTTCCGCTGATGAAATTCGCTTCGGCAAATTTCATTTACTGGTTACTCCAGGTTCCAGGGATGTCATCCAACAGTTGACACCTGAAGACGTCCCGCGTTACAGTCCGGCCGGAAAAACCAAAAAGATCGGGCAGGTGACCGAGGAGGACCGTTACGGCCTTCCTGCCTGTGCTTGGCATGTATCTTGAACCGAATGTAGGCGTTCACAGTTATATTGTAGCTAGATACTGTTTCGGATTCCTTGTTTTTCACACGATCGCTTACGACCGAAATCAAGGATGACGATAAAACAGGGCATCGAAGTTTATCACCCCTAATAAGGAGGACTGGAATGGCTGAGGCAAGTGCGAACATCAAAGCGGTATACATGGAGAAAAGGACTTTTGATCCGCCCAAGGAGTTTGTGGAAAAGGCCCGCATGAAGAGCATGGACGAATACAAGAAGATGTGGGAGCGCTCCATCAAAGACCCTCAGGGGTTCTGGGGGGAGATGGGCGAAAAGCACATCGACTGGTTCAAGAAATGGGACGGGCCTGCGGAGGAGTACAGCTTCAAGGACAACATCTACTTGAAATACTTTGCAGGCGGGAAACTCAACATCACTTACAACTGCCTGGACCGGCACCTGACGACGTGGAGGAAGAACAAGGCCGCTCTCATCTTCCAGGGAGAGCCTTTGGAGGAATCGGTCACCTACACCTACCAGCAGCTTCACCGCGAAGTCTGCAAGTTCGCCAATGTGCTGAAGAAATTCGGCGTTAGGAAGGGGGATCGGGTCGCCATTTATCTCCCCATGATCATGGAACTCCCAGTGGCGATGCTCGCTTGCGCAAGGATCGGCGCGATTCACAGCATCGTCTTTGGGGGGTTCAGCGCGGAAGCCCTCAGGGACAGGGTCAACGACTGCCAGGCGGAAACGCTGATCACGTGCAATTGGGGCTATCGTTCGGGCAAGGTCCTTTCCAGCAAGGCCAATGCCGACGCGGCCATGGCCCAGTGCCCGAGCGTCAAACGCTGTTTCGTGGTCAACCGGATCGCTCAAGAAACCAAGATGCAGGAGGGGCGGGACTACTGGTGGCATGAAATGATGAAAGACGCCTCTCCGGAGTGCGAGCCCGAGTGGATGGACGCGGAAGATCCCCTCTTCATCCTTTACACGAGCGGCAGCACGGGCAAACCCAAGGGCGTTCTCCACACAACAGCCGGGTACCTCCTCTACACCGTGCTGACCATGCTCTACGTCTTCGACATCAAGGATGAGGATGTTTACTGGTGCACGGCCGACATCGGATGGGTAACGGGCCACAGCTACATCGTTTACGGCCCCCTTGGCGTCGGAGCCACCTCCATCGTCTTTGAAGGAGTCCCCAATTACCCCGAACCGGACCGTTTCTGGGAAGTGGTTGAAAGATACGGGGTCAATGTTTTCTATACAGCGCCCACGGCGATCCGGGCCATCATGAAAAACGGTGAGGACTGGCCCAACAAGAGAAATCTCAGCAGCCTGCGGCTTCTCGGTTCGGTGGGAGAACCCATCAACCCGGAAGCGTGGATATGGTATTACCGGGTGATCGGCAAAGAACGCTGCCCCATCACGGACACATGGTGGCAAACGGAAACAGGGGGACATTTGATTCAGGGAATCCCAGGGGCCATGTTCATGAAGCCCGGTTCGGCCGCCATGCCTTTTTTCGGCGTGGACCCGATCATCCTGCGCGCCGACGAGACCGAAGCAGGCGTAAACGAGGGTGGCCATCTCTGCATCAAGAAACCCTGGCCCGGTTTCATGAGAACGGTCTGGGGCGATCCCGGCCGGCTGAAGGATACCTACTTCATCCAGCATCCGGGCTATTATTTCTCGGGAGACGGGGCGAGAAAAGACGAAGACGGGTACTTCTGGCTGATGGGTCGGGTGGACGACGTGATCAACGTTTCCGGCCATCGGTTGGGGACCGCGGAAATCGAAAGCGCTCTGGTGTCCCACCCTGCCGTGGCGGAGTCGGCCGTAGTCGGTTATCCACATGATATCAAAGGGCAGGGCATTTACGCATTTGTGACGCTCAAACAGGGGTTCACGGCTTCCGATGACATGAAGAAGCAACTGGTCAACCACGTGAGAAAAGAAATCG
>JAWOJI010000112.1:0-16192 GCA_046481735.1 Desulfatiglandales bacterium
GTCGTCATGGTTAAGAAGACCAGCAACATGTTTATCACCGGCCCCCAGGTGATCAAGGCGGTGACATCAGAAGAGGTCACCCCGGAAGAACTGGGCGGCGCCATGACGCACAACACCAAGAGCGGGGTGGCGCACTTTGCGGAGGACGCGGACCAGGCCGCCCTGGACAGGGTCAAAGAGATCCTTGCCTACTTCCCCCAAAACTATCGGGAGAAGCCCCCGGTTTTGGAATGCGCCGATGATCCGGAACGCAGGGAGGAGCCTCTCAACAGAGTGATTCCGGCCAATCCCAAGCTCCCCTATGACATGAAGGACATTATCTGCAATGTATTGGATAAGAAAGCTTTTCTGGAAGTGCACAGGCACTTTGCCACCAACATGGTGGTGGGTTTCGGCCGGCTCAACGGGCATTCTGTGGGGATCATCGCGAACCAACCTCGAATGCTCGCAGGATGCCTGGACATCAATGCCTCTGTGAAGTGCTCCCGTTTCGTGCGGATGTGCGACTGTTTCAACATCCCCCTCGTGACCTTCGTCGACGTGCCCGGATACCTCCCCGGAGTGAATCAGGAGTTCGGAGGAATCATAAAGCACGGGGCCAAGATCCTTTTTGCCTACTCCGAGGCCACGGTCCCGAAAATCGCCGTGGTCACGCGCAAAGCCTACGGCGGGGCCTACATCGCCATGTCCGGGAAACACCTGGCAGCGGACATCAACTATGCGTTTCCAACGGCCGAGATTGCCGTCATGGGGCCGGAGGGAGCCTGCAATATTGTCTTCAAACGGGAGATCGAGGCGGCGGAGGACAAGAACGCCACCCGGGCCAAAATGATCGAGGAGTACCGGAACAATTTTGCCAGCCCTTACAGGGCCGCCGAGGTGGGGTACATCGACGAGGTTATCCTTCCTGAGGAGACGAGGCCGAAGCTCATCAAGGCGCTCATGATGCTCCGGAACAAGAAAGTCTCCATCCCCGACCGCAGGCACGGAAACATTCCGCTGTAGAATTCAGTCTGCGGCAGGGATGAAGAAACTTGAAGTGTAGAGCCCTTCTTGGCCACTATGGCGGCCACCACTTTCTCCCCCCACTTTTCGTCGGGGATACCGACCACCGGCGACTCAAGGACTCTGTCCATGAGGTTGATCACCTCCTCCGCTTCTTCGTTGCGGAGAAAAGTGACGGCTGTTTTCTCACCATGGACCATGAAGCTCTCGGCTAAACAATCTATCAGGGTTTCAGAACCCATGACGATCTCCCTGCGAAGGAAAATGCCGCAAGTGCATCCATTATATCGTTCCGACCCAGAGAACGACGGTCACGCTCTTGCCCCTGTTGGTAATGTATTGTTTGGCGGGATTGGCGTAGAAATGCACTGCGTCGCCTTGAGCGAGAGGGACGATGTGATCTCCGTGGACAAGCTCCAGGGAACCTCTGAGCACGCAAAGGACTTCCTGGCCGTTCTTAACGTTCTTTCTAACTGGGATGCGTGTTCCGGGCTTGAGAAGCAAAACGGCGGTGTCGATCATGGCACGGTTCTCCGGCGGGATAAATCGCCGGGTCACGAAACCGGCCTTGGGGATTTCGATATCATCCCACTCGGCTTTATGGATCACTGCCAAGTTCTCCTGTGTGCCGGCCTGGTTTAAAAGGTCTCCGGCGCTGACGCCCATGGCGGCACAGATGCCGACCAGGGTGTCCACAGAAGGCGAACTCACGCTGTTTTCAACCTGACTCAGAAACCCCTCGGAAACGCCGGCTTTCTCAGCCACTGATTTCAACGTGAGTTTCCGCTCCTTGCGGTTCTTCCGGATTAAAGCTCCAAGATTCACGGCACACTCCTTCTGGGTCTGCTTTTTTATTATTATAAATATTTAGCATTTGTAAAGAAAATATTTTGCCTCCTTCCTTGCCCTGCGCTCTGGACGAGTGCGATATCGTGTGCGCAACCTTCTGAAATTCTTGAGGCATCCCCGTTTGATTTTTTCCTCCCAAGCCCTTATTGCTCCGCATCCTTTTCCAAGGGTGGCGTGTCTTGAGGCGCGGCTCGGCCTTCAGTCAAGCCATAGGCTGATTTGAAATGCATAAAATTCTCTTGACAGGGCAAAAGAATCTACGTTATGAATATTTAGTAATGGTAAAGAAAACGCCAATTCACGGACAAGGAGAGAAGACCATGAAAGGACCGCTCAAGCTCCTTAGATCGGGAAAAGTCAAGGGCCTGGAGACCATGGCTTCGCTCTATGAATGGGTCGAAGCTGCCGGTTACCTGGTGATTGATGAGGTCTCTTTTGCGGGGAAGAGGGGAGCAATCCTTTGCTACTACAACCCCCCGGTTCACCAGGTGGGAAATCCCGCCCTGGACGCGTACCTGGAGGGACTGGACCGTGTGTACGCCCGGAGAGACGATCTGGGGTTCCTCATTCTGGCCGGCGCCAACGATCCGGTACACGCGGGAGGGGATCTCAAGGAAAGCCTGGAAAAACTGGACAGAACGGAGAGCATGAGGAGGGAGAAAGAAGCCGCCGGAGCTTCTGCAGAGGATGTCGACGCCCTTTACGACTGGGCCGACAAGCGCCTGGAAAAAGGAATCTCGCTTCATGGAAGGGTGAGAAGGGCGTCACAGCACCTTCGTACGGTGGCTGTCTGCGGGGGGGGGACCCGTTTCGGAGGGTCGGCTGAAATCCCCTTGATGTCCGACTACCTTGTGGGAGATTCCAGGAGCGGCATGTGCTTCAGCGAGGCCACGATCGGCCTCCTGCCCGGCTGGTCCGGGGTGGCCAGAGCGATCCTGAAGGCCGGCCCTCTGAATGCACGATACATGGCCATGACCGGAAAGGAAGTCAAAGCGGACAGACTTAACGCGATCGGCATCTACGATGTGGAGGTGGAGGTCCCTTTCCCGTTTCCAAAGATGTCGAGGACAGGCGACCCGAAGGCCGACAAGGCCTCCTACGCGGAGGCGCTGGAAAAACACGATGAGGAAACGGGCATGATCCTTTTGCCCAGGGCACTTGCGATCGCAACGTGTGATGAGTCTGAAATTCTGCGGGTCAAGGAATCGGTCGCCCTTGCGACGGAGGCGCAGATTTCCGAGGAGGTTGAGAGAAGGAGCAATCCTCAGAACTATGCCCACCTCTGGGGAAAGCCGCTCAAAGAGGTGGCCGAGGAGATCGGCAAACTGGGCAGGCCGTTGGCCCCACAATCCGTCGAGGCGCTCTCCTCGCTTATTGGGAGCTATGATCGAGGCAGCTTTGACGAGCGGGGTTTCGTTGAAAGGGAGGCGGAGGCCGACGCCAGGCTGTACAGGGATCCGAGGTTTCGCGCAGGACTAACGGCCACGCTGGAACAAAAAGTGGCAAACTACAGGGAGGCTTCATGAAATGAGAGCATATTTTGAAAAAATGAATCTTGTCGGGAAGCCCCTTTCGGATCAGGAGAAAAAGGAAGGGGAAGCAAATGCTCTGGAAATCTCCAGAGCCGATCAAGAAATTTCCGAAGCCATAGCGGAGCGAACGAGGAGAGGCCTTCCCGCCGAAAAACTGCACAAGAGAGGGGAGAAGACGGCCTGGGAACGGATCGGCATGGTGGTGGATCAGGGCGCCTTTCTTCCCCTGGACAGCCTTTACGACCCGGAGTTCAACCAGGAGGGCACCACGGGTGTGATCACGGGGCTGGCTCAGATATCGGGCCGGCAGGCTGTAGTGATCGCCTCGGACAACAAGGTTCTCGCGGGAGCGTGGATCCCGGGCCAACGCGAACACGTGTTCAGGGCTCAGGATATGGCCGAGAGACTGAACGTGCCGCTTGTGTGGGTCCTCAACTGCAGCGGGGTCAAGCTCACGGAGCAGGAGAAGGTGTATGCGGGGAGGCGATCGGGAGGAAGAACCTTTTTCAGGCACGCGGAACTGGCCGAGAAAGGCATCCCGGTCATTGTCGGGATGTTCGGCACCAACCCGGCCGGCGGTGGATATCATGCCATCAGCCCTGCCATCATTTTTGCCCATGAGAAGTCCAACATGGCCGTGGGAGGAGGAGGGATCGTGAGCGGCATGTCCCCCAAGGGTTCTTTCGATTTGGAGGGGGCCGAGGCCATAATCGACGCGACCAGGAAGTTCAAAGAAGAACCGCCGGGTGGGACCAAAATACACTATGACAAAACCAGTTTCATGCGGCAGGTGTTTGATACGGAGGAGGGCGTGCTTCAAGCCATCAGGGAGTGCATGGCGGGTATGCCCATGTATGAGCCTTCCACCTTCAGGGTTGCGGACCCTGCGGAGCCTTTATTCCCCGCGGAGGAAATCAATTTCCTGGTGCCCTTCAACCAGAAGCGGACCTACCGGATCGAACAGGTGCTGGCAAGGCTTTTTGACGCAAGCGAGCATCTGGAGTATCGCCCGGATTACGGCCCTGAAGTGTATTGCGGAGTTGCCCGGATCGACGGCTTTGCCGTCGGAGTCATCGCGAATCGACAGGGGTTTCTTGGGAAGGACTACCCGGTTTACGCCAACGGCCGGTACATGGGGATCGGGGGCAAGCTCTACAGAGAGGGGCTGATCAAAATGAACGAGATGGTCATGTTCTGCGGCCGCGACAAGATTCCCATCATCTGGTTCCAGGACACGAGCGGAATTGACGTGGGAGACATCGCGGAGGCGGCCGAACTGCTCGGCTTGGGGCAATCCCTGATTTATTCCATCGAGGATTCCCATCTGCCCATGCTCTGTGTGGTTCTGCGCAAAGGAACCGCAGCGGCCCACTACATCATGGGAGGACCTCAGGCGACAAGGAACAATGCGTTCACGCTTGGGGTAGGCACAACGGAAATCTATGTGATGCACGGCGAGACGGCTGCAGTGGCCGCGTTTGCAAGAAGGCTCGTCAAGGAAAAGGACTCGGGCAAGCCCTTGGATCCCGTCATCGAGAGCATGAACGCTCTGGCCAAGAAGTACTACGATCAGTCAAGGCCTCTCTATTGTGCCAAAGCGGGGCTGGTTGACGAGATCGTGCCCATGGCCAGGGTTAGGGATTACTTCGTTGCCTTTGCCAGGAGTTGCTACCAGAATCCTACAAGCCTTTGCCCGCATCACCAGATGCTTTTGCCGAGGTCTATCAGGGGATAGTGCCGTGTCTCGGAATTTCAGGTTTCGATATTCGGATTTTTACATTTTCGCAACACTCCGAACTGTCAAAATCGAGAATAAGAGCTGTAAGACGAGGCAGCAGAGGATTCAATTTAATGGAGGATAAAGATGAGCGAGCATAATTTGTTCAAGGTGCATCCAAGGATGCCGAAGAAGGTGCGTTTGGGAGACATCACCGTTCGAGACGGCTTTCAGCACGAAGAGATCTTCATTCCCACGGAGGCGAAAATCTACTACTTGCAGGAACTGGCCCTGGCGGGGGTCAAGAGGCTGGAGGCGACGAACCTGGGGAATCCGCGGATCATGCCGCAATTCAGGGATGCGGACGAGGTGCTCAAAGGGGTGCGGGACGACTTTTTTGTCCGCCGGCTGACCAAGAAAGGGCTTAAGCCGGAGGATATCGAATGGACCGCGGTGACCATCAGGGAATTCGGGGTGGACCGGGCCATCTGGCTCAAGGAGCAGGGGTTCGGCCCGGACCGGGTGCTCATGATGGTTTCCACGGACGAGCAGCACCATTTTGCCAACAGCGGCACCACCCTGCCCGAATACTGGAAAGAGGCGGAGCGGTGCATCAAGAAGTGCAAAGATGCGGGCATCAAGATGTGCGGGACCGTGAGCACGATCTGGGGCAGTCCCATCTCGGGACCGACCCGTTTCGAGGACGCCTTGGAGTTTACGAAGCGATGGTTGAGCATCGGGGCGGATGACATCGAGCATGCCGACCATGACGGTTCCGCGCCTCCGGATCAGGTGTACCGTTATTTTTCCATGATCCTGGATGCACTGCCCAACACCGACCTTCACGTCGGCCACTTCCATGTGACCCGAGGCTGGGGCATGGCCAATGTTCTTGCCGCGCTGCAGGCAGGCATCGATATTTTTGAAGGGACCCTGGGCGGCTTGGGCGGGCAGCCGGCCAACTTCCTCGACAGGGTGCCCGTGCCCGGCACCGGTTCCTATTACTACAGAGACCCCAACGTAGTAGGGTTGGCCACCCTTGAAGACATGTGCGTGATGATCGATGAAATGGGGATCGAAGTGGAAGGCGTCGACATTGACCGGATTCTCGAACTCGGCACGCTTGTGGAAAAAACCATTGGCAGGCGGCTTCGGTCCGAGGCGATCCTCAACGGCAGGATTCCCAAGAAGCCGCGAGAGGAGTATAAGAGAGCAGGGCTCGGAAGCTTAAAGGCCAAGATGGGTGAAAAACCGGATCAGCTTATCCCTGAAGGCTGGCCCGAGAAAGCGGTGGTTTCTCCGGAAGTGATTTCAGGAAAAAGCTAGAGGTTTTCAAAAACCACCTGTCACGATGAATTTAGCTTGACTTTCTTTTGCGTCCATTCAATAAATAACAGTTTAAATTGCCGAGGAGTTTTAGGTTATGTACGCGGTCATTCAAACAGGTGGTAAACAGTACCGGGTAGCCCAAGGAGATGACCTTTTCCTGGAAAAACTGGCTGGTCAAGCGGGGGATTCCGTTGTTTTTGACAGAGTCCTCATGATTTCGGACGGCGAAAACGTCCAGGTGGGAAAGCCATATCTCGACAACACCAAAGTGATCGGGCGTTTGAAACGGCAGGACAAGCACAAGAAAGTTTTAGTGTTCAAGTACAAACGCAGGAAGGGATTCAGGAAAACCAGGGGCCACAGGCAACCCTTTTCCTTGGTGAAAATCGAAGGAATCGAAACCGCCTCCACGGTTTCCTGAAGGGCCGGCCTTCGACACCTCCGAAAAAACGGTTCAGAAAGAATGTTTTCCTGATTGCGAGGGATTGGATCATGGCACACAAGAAAGCGGGCGGCAGCTCGAGAAACGGCAGAGACAGCGCCGGACAGCGTTTTGGAGTAAAGAGATACGGCGGACAGCAGGTCAGGGCCGGGAATATCCTGATCCGTCAGAAGGGCACGAAGATCCACCCTGGAGCCAATGTTGGGATGGGAAAGGATTACACCCTTTTTGCCAAGATCGACGGCAAGGTCGCTTTTGAAAGGCTCGACAAGACCAGAAAAAAGGTCAGCGTCTACTCCGTCTGAATCTGTTTTTCCCCCACCCCTGTGAGGCGTTATGGACTTTCTGGATGAAGCCCTGATTACCGCCAAATCCGGTGACGGGGGAAGGGGGTGCGTCAGTTTCAGACGAGAGCGATTCATCCCCAAGGGCGGTCCGGACGGCGGGGATGGGGGCGACGGCGGGGATGTAATCGTCAGGGCTACGGAGAGGCTCAATTCACTTCTCCCTTTCCGGTATCGGAGGCTGTTCAGAGCCCGAAAGGGCCAGCCGGGAATGGGCCGAAACAAGACCGGGAAAAGCGGCCAGGACGTTGTTGTCGAAGTTCCCCCCGGAACGGTCATCCAGAATCCCGAAACCGGTGAAGTCATCGCCGACCTGGTCCTGGACTCCCAGGAAGTGGTTCTCTTAAAAGGGGGGCGAGGAGGTTGGGGAAATCAGCATTTTGCCACGTCCACCAATAGGGCGCCCAGAAAAGCCCAACCCGGCCTTCCCGGTCAAGAAAAACGATTCAGGCTTGTCCTCAAGACCCTGGCCCACATCGGTCTCATCGGATTGCCCAACGCCGGCAAATCAACCCTTCTGGCCCACCTAACAACCGCGCGGCCCAAAATCGGCGATTATCCTTTTACAACCCTTGTTCCTAACCTGGGCGTGGTTGCTCTTGACGAGGGAAAGAGCCTGACCGTGGCCGACATCCCCGGGCTTATCGAGGGGGCAAGCAAGGGCAGAGGTCTCGGCCATCGCTTCCTGAAACACATTGAGAGGACAAGCCTCTTGCTCCACCTAATCGACGTCACCCATGTGCCCTCAAGCGGGTTGTTGGGGGATTTCGACAAGGTGACGGGGGAGCTTGAAGCATACAGTCCCTCCCTGGCCGG
Source organism: Desulfatiglandales bacterium (assembly GCA_046481735.1). GTDB lineage: Bacteria > Desulfobacterota > DSM-4660 > Desulfatiglandales > HGW-15 > JAFGDM01. Next base: position 8,035 of record JAWOJI010000112.1, read on the forward strand.
GAAGCGACAGATCGTCCTCATCAACAAGATGGACCTTTTAAACTCCGGACACAAGAACCTGGATCAGGTTGTGGAGATTTTGAAGGAAAGGGGTTGCAAGGCCTTCCCCATCTCCGCTCTCACCGGCCAGGGCCTGGAAGATGTGAAAAGAGCGCTGCTGGAGGAATTCTTTCATGAAAACAGGAACGGGTGAGGAGAGCAAAGCAACGAGAAAGGCCCTCCTCAGGAGGACCAAAAGGGTCGTCGTCAAAGTGGGAAGCGGAGTGCTCACCGGAAAGGACGGCTTGAACCGGCGGGTCATCCGCGATTTGACAAACGATATGTGCGCCCTTCGAAAAAGAGGCATTGAAGTGGTTCTGGTTTCCTCAGGGGCCATCTCTTCGGGACTGAAGAAGATCGGTCTCGCTAGAAGACCGGACACCATCTCGGGGAAGCAGGCTGTGGCCGCTGTGGGGCAGGCCAGCTTGATCATGGCCTGGGAAAAGGTGTTTGAGCGTTATGGTCAGAAGGTGGCTCAAATCCTTATCACTCGAGACGATTTCAACCACAGGGAGCGCTACCTGAACGCCCGCAATACAATCTTCACGCTTTTAGCCTGGAAAATCCTGCCGATCATCAATGAAAACGATACCGTGGTGGTGGATGAAATCAAGTTCGGCGACAACGACAACCTGAGCGCCATGGTGACCAGCCTCGTGGATGCACAATTCCTCGTCTCACTGACCGATCTGGACGGCCTGTATGACAAAGACCCTCGGATAGACAAAGATGCACGCCTGATCCCGGTCGTGGACAAGGTCAGCAGGGAAATCCTAACGTTTGCAGGTTCCATCCCCGGCTCTCTTGGAACCGGGGGCATGGGAAGCAAAATCAGAGCGGCGCAGAACGCGGCCTTGGGGGGCGTTCCCACCGTGATTGCCAACGGCACGACACCGGGCATTTTGCGTAGTATTTTTAGGGGGCTGGAGGTTGGAACCTTTTTCCTGCCCCAGGACGTGACTCTTTGCAGCCGAAAGCGCTGGATTGCCTTCACCAAGGCGCCCAGAGGTCGCATTGTTATCGACCCGGGGGCCGAAAAGGCGATTCTTCAGGGTGGCAAGAGCCTTCTCCCCTCGGGGATCAAGGAGGTGAAGGGCGCCTTCGGCTTGGGGGACTCGGTGGTCCTGTTGAGCCAGGAGGGGCAGGAGCTTGCCGTGGGCATGGCCAATTACGATGCGGGCGACGTCCGTAAGATCATGGGGCTGAAAAGCTCCGAGATCGAAAAAGTCCTTGGATACAAACACGATGACGAAGTCATTCATCGCGACAACTTGGTCCTCACCAACGGCCTGGGAACGGGAGACGCGGAATGTCGATAGAGCAGATGGTCCAGAAGATGGCCAAGAGCGCAAGGAGTGCCTCGCGTGCTCTCAGGAGCCGGGGAAGAACGGATAAAGACCAGGCACTTTTGCGGATGCGCGCATTGCTCATGAAACATGAAGACCCTATTCGGAGAGAAAACGAGAAGGACCTGCTCAAAGCAGGAGACCTGGGCTTGAGCACCTCCATGATGGATCGCTTAACTCTGGACAGCAAAACGATTCGCTCCATGGCCGACGGCCTTGAGGAGGTGGCATCCCTGCCTGACCCGGTGGGTCAGGTCACCGGCATGTGGAGAAGACCGAACGGACTCCGGGTCGGCCGGGTGAGGATCCCCCTGGGTGTGATCGGGTTTATTTATGAATCAAGACCAAACGTGACGGTGGATGCGGCTGCCCTGTGCCTCAAATCCGGAAATGCGGTGATTCTGAAGGGAGGTGCCGAGGCGATTCATTCAAACGTCCTTCTCGGCCGCCTGCTCCATGAGGCCCTCGAGGAAACCGGCCTGCCTCGTGAAGCGATCCAAGTTATCCCTACGACGGACAGGCAGGCCGTGCAGGCTCTGCTTCGGCTTGAAGAGGACGTGGACGTGATCATTCCGAGAGGCGGTGAAGGACTGATACGCTTTGTGAGCGAGAACTCGCGAATTCCCGTGCTGAAACACTACAAAGGCGTCTGTCACGTGTATGTGGATGCACTTGCGGACAAGGACGTGGCGGCAGAGATCTGCTACAATGCTAAGGTGCAGCGACCGGGAGTGTGCAACGCCATGGAGACCATGCTCGTCCATGAAAGGATCGCACCGGATTTCCTTCCCCCCATGGTTCAGCGCTTCCGGGAGGCAGGGGTGGAGATTCGCGGATGTCCCCGGACCATGGCGCTTGTGCCCGATGCGCGGCCTGCAAGTCCGGAAGACTGGCCGGCCGAGTTCCTCGAACTGATCCTGGCCGTCAAGATCGTCTCCAACATGAATGAGGCGCTGGATCACATCGAAAGATACGGCACCAACCACACGGAAGCCATTGTCACGAAGGATTACGGAAGAGCCCAACGGTTTCTGGAAGAAGTGGACGCCTCTGTCGTGTTGGTGAATGCCTCAACGCGGTTTAATGACGGGAACCAGCTGGGCTTAGGTGCGGAGATCGGCATCAACACCTCCAAACTCCATGCTTTCGGTCCCATGGGATTGGAGGAACTCACCACGCAGAAATTCATCGTCTACGGTGACGGTCAAACGAGAGAGTGAGGAGGGGAGGTGGGCGATTGAGGCTCGGCATCTTTGGAGGCACCTTTGATCCCATTCACCTTGGGCATTTGCGTCTTGCCGAGGAAGTGGGAGAGGGATTTGACCTCGACAAGGTGTACCTCATTCCAGCCGCATCTCCACCCCATAAAGGCGGAAAAGCCGTCACTGCCTTTCATCACCGTTTTGAGATGGCCAAACTTGCGGTCGAGGGATCTACGCTTCTTGCGGCTTTCGACCTTGAAGCAAGACGTCAAGGCGTTTCCTATTCCATCGAAACCCTCAAAGAATTCCACCGCCTTTACCCGTCGCCGCTGGAGCTCTTTTTCATCCTCGGCATGGATGCATTTCAGGAAATCGAAACGTGGAAGAGCTACCGAGAGCTTTTTGACTACGCTCATTTCGTGGTGGTTCAAAGACCGGGCATAGCTGCAGGGAAGATGGAAGAACGGCTATTTTCCCTCGGGGTGCCCTTCAGGAGGCAAGACGAGAACCGGTTTGTCGGGCCCTCCGGCTACCAGGTAATTCCCATGGAGGCGACCCTCATGGATATATCCTCCACAGGGATCCGGGAGAAGGCGGCTGCAGGAAAATCCATTCGATACCTTGTTCCTGAGAGCGTCAGGTGCTACATTCTACAATACGGGTTGTATAATAAAACCAATGGAATCTCTTGACAAAGCACTCCTGTGCCTGAAAATTATTCATGAGAGGAAGGCCGTCGATCCTGTCCTGTTTGACGTGGGGAAAATGACTTCCCTCACAGACTACTTCATCGTCACCAGCGGCAATTCGAGCAGGCAGGTTCAGGCCATCAGTCACCATGTAGCCCGCAGCATGCGGGAGAAGGGTTTCAGGCCCTACGGCATAGAAGGTGAGGGGGAGGGGCACTGGGTTCTCATGGACTACGGCGATGTGGTGATCCACCTTTTTTATCACCCCGTGCGGGAGTTCTACGATCTTGAAGGATTGTGGTCCGAGGCGCCCAGAGTGGGTTTTCATGAAAAAACTTCCGAATAAAGGCAAAAGGGTTCTCTTCACCCTCTTTGTCGCCCTCGCATTCCTCCTTCAACTTCATGCCGAGGGGTATGCGCTTTCCATAGAGGAGGAAAGAATTGCAGGGGAGAGCTTTCGCGACGCCGTGCGAAAACAGCTCGACATGTTCGACGACGATTTCTGCGATGCCTATATCAACGAACTCGGCCAGTACATTACAACCTTCCTGGACACCAAACCTTTTCCCTTTCATTTCTACATCGTTCACAAGAACGACCTCAATGCTTTTGCAGGGCCGGGAGGGCATGTGTTTTTCTTTACCGGCCTTATCCGGGTGATGGACAGCGCCGATGAGATGGCGGCCGTGATGGCCCATGAAATTGCACACGTTTCGGCCAGGCACATCTCGGAGAGGGTCGAGCAAAGCAAGATGATCACCCTGGCAACGCTTGCCGGAGTTCTGGCCGGAATGCTCATCGGCGGAAGGGCTGCAGGTGCGTTGGTTACCGGCTCCATGGCTGCAGGCATACAAAAACAACTCAGCTACAGCCGCGATGATGAGAGGCAGGCCGACCAGCTCGGATTCAAGTACATGGACAAAGCGGGCTTCGATCCGGGGGGGATGGTTGCTGTGTTGAAAAAACTGGAACGGGTAACCTGGATCGATGCAAACGCCGTTCCGCCTTACCTCCTGACCCATCCCGGAGGACCGGAAAGGGTCGCCGCCATGGAGATCCGATTGGGAGATTATGCGGGTCCGAAGGGAAATGAGGAGGCTGCGAGGTTTCGCAATCTTTTCCCCTATGTGAAGGCAGCGGTTGTTGCTAAATCCGGCGATCTGAGAAATGCAGAGAGAGTTTTCGAGGCTGAGCTCGAAAAAAATCCCTTGTCGGCCTCGTCCCGTTTCGGCTTGGGGGTCGTTCGCAAGGAGCAGCTGGATTATGCCACTGCTGTGGAGGAACTGGAGAAAGCGCTTTCTCTGGAACCCAGGATGCCGCCTATCCTCACGGCCCTTGCGGAAACCTATCAAATGCAAGGCAGGTATGAAAGAGCCGTCCAGGTTCTCGAGAGGGTCCTAGGCGTTGATGATCGTGACAAAACAGCCCTTCTTCTTCTGGCCCTGTCCTACCGGCAACTGGAAGATTACCGGAAAGCCATTGTCTTTCTCGAGAGGCTTGCGTCGATGAAGCCCGTCAAAGACGAAGTCTACTACCACCTGGGAATGTCCTACGGGAGGGAAGGAAGGCTGGCTCAGGCACATTACAATTTCGGAGTATACTTCAAGAAATCCGGAAACGTGGACAAGGCAAGATTTCACTTCCAGAAAGCGGAGGAATTGGCGGGCCCGGATCAGTTGCTGAGGAACAGGATTCAAACCGAGAGAGAAGGGCTTCGCCCAAGGAGCTGACACGCTGATCCGTAAATCCCGCCTCTAGAAGAGCCCTTTGCAATCGCCTGATTCCGGTAACGGTCACCCAGGGCAAAACAAGTGTTCAAAAAATTTGACTCCATGCATTCCTCATGATAGGGTTCAATGAATGAATGAGAGTTCATTCATTGAGTGGGGAGATCAATCGCCAGATAGGTAGGATGCCTAAGCGTGTGATACGAATCGTGGACAGGGTGCAGGCTTGCGAGGAAAGGATCCGCTTCCGGGAACGGGCATGATCAAAGGATTAGGAGGATTACAGCATGGAGATCATTGTATGCGTTAAGAGGGTTCCCCTCACACAGGAGGTCGATCTGGAGATCAACCCCCAGAGAACGGATGTCCGCAAGGACATGCTGGCTTTCTCGATCAATGAGTGGGACAACTATGCCATTGAGGAGGCCGTCATCCTCAAGGAAAAACATGGCGGCACTGTGACGGCCGTCACGGTGGGGACTGAGGAGGACGAGGAGGCCTTGAGGAGATGCCTGGCCATGGGAGCGGACAAGGCGATCAGAGTCGAGACCGGCGGCTTTTTCCCGGACGGATTTGCCGTCGCGAAAATCCTAGCCCAAGTCATCCAGGGGATGCCCCATGACCTCGTGCTTACCGGTGTCCAAACCGATGACTTCAACGAGGGATCCGTGGGGACCATGGTGGCGGAATTCCTGAACCTGGCCCATGCAGCCGTGGTGACGGGCGTGGCGCCTGAGGGGGACAGGGCAACCGTGCGGGTTGAGCTTGAAGGGGGCGTGGAGGAAGTCTCCAGGATCAATCTTCCGGCGCTGCTTTCCATTCAAACAGGCATTAACGAGCCCAGGTATGTTTCCATCATGGGCATCCGGAAAGCGGCAAAAAAGGAACTGAACGTGGTCAAGATCGAGGATCTGGGGCTGTCCCAGGAGGATCTTGCCCCGTGGACCACGGTGGAGGAATTGTTCTTTCCCCCGGAGACGGAAGGAGCACAGTTCCTCGAGGGCGACCCGGCAACGGTAGCTGAAGAGATACTCCGCATCTTGAAGGAAAAGGGGGTGAAAAAATAGATGGGCGAGATCTTTGTGGTTGTAGAGCATCGGAAAGGGGAGGTCAGGGAAATTACCTACCAGCTTCTCTGGAAAGCGAATGAACTCTGTCAAAAATTCTCGCACACACTGACCGCGGTGCTCCTTTGTGGCAAGGAGGAGACCTTTGTCAATGACCTGAAAGAGCGGGCCGACAAGGTCATCCTTTTCGAGGACGAGCGCGTCGAGACCTTCAACGGGGATCTTTACAAAGAGGTGCTGGTGCGACTGATCCAGGAGCATCGACCGATCCTCACCCTGATAGGCCATACGCCTTGGGGCATGGACTATGCGCCCCCGCTGTCCATCAAAACAGGGTATCCTTTGGCCACGGACTGCGTGGATGTTCTGTTCGACAATGGACGGCCCAAGGCCGTTCGCCAGATTTATGCAGGCAAAATATTCTCCAAGGTGGCTTTCAAGGATTCGGAAGGGTACCTGATCACGGTAAGAAGCGGCGCTTTTCCGATAGACAAAGCGGGCGAGCGCAAAGGGGAGCTTCTCAAGAAAGAGGCGCCCCCGGATCTTCCGGAAGCCCGCAGGCAATTCATGGCCTTCGAGGACGCGGGAGCAGGGGCGATCGACATAACCCAGGCCGACCTTCTTGTTTCGATCGGCCGAGGCGTCGGGGAGGCCGATAAGGTCCCTGTCATGCAGGAACTGGCCGACCTCATGGGGGCCGTCCTATCGTGCTCCAGACCTGTGGTGGACAAGAACTGGCTTCCCAAGTACCACCAGGTCGGCACTTCGGGGAAAACCGTGAAACCCAAAGTTTACCTCGCCTTTGGAATCAGCGGCGCTTTTCAGCATGTGGCCGGCATCAGCGGCGCGGGGTGTGTCATCGCAGTGAACAAAGACAAGAAAGCCCCCATATTCCGAGTTGCCGACTATGGGATCGTGGAAGACCTTTTTAAGGTGGCGGAAGCGCTCAAGGCCAAAATAGCCCAATAATTTCGAGGAGAAGGATTGGATTTCACGCTCTCAAAGGAACAGAAAGACATCCAGAAAGCGGCAAGGGAATTCGCTCTCGGCGAATTCCTCCCGGAGAAAGCTCAGGAGTTCGACCGGAACGAGACCTTTGATCCGGCAATCAGGAAGAAGGCCTGTGAACTCGGGTTTGTCGGGGTTTTTATCAAGGAGGAGTACGGCGGCGCAGGTCTGGGATTCCTGGAACACTGCCTCATCACCGAGGAGTTCTGGGCCGTTGATGCAGGCATGGGCAATGCGGTTATCACGAGCAGCTTCGGGTCGGAGCTCCTTCAGCTCTTCGGCACAAAGGAGCAGAAAGAAAAATACCTGCCTCCGGTCGTGACCGGAGATGCGATCATCGGCACCGCCATCACAGAGCCGGATGCAGGCTCCGACGTGACAAGCGCCATCACTTCGGCTGTTCGAAAGGGTGATGAATGGGTCGTCAACGGCTCCAAGATGTTCATCACGAACGGCACGATCGCCGATTACCTGAATGTCTTCTGTTTGACCGATCCGGACAACCCCAGCAGACACCAGCGCCACAGCTTCTTTCTTGTTGAAACAAACAGAAAAGGATACCAGGCGAACAAGCTGCACGGGAAGCTGGGGATCAGGGCCAATGACACGGCCGAGGTCTCCTTTTCAGACGTGAGAATCCCTGCCTCCAATCTTATAGGCCGGGAGGGAAACGGCTTCAAACAGTTGATGGGTTTTTTCAATCTTACCAGGCTCCACATCTGCGCCATGGCCGTGGGAATCGCTAGGTCGGCCCTGGAGGAGAGCATCAATCACATCAAGAAACGACATCAGTTCGGCGTCCCCCTGGCCTCTTTTCAGGGTCTTCAGTTCAAGATTGCGGAGATGGCCACCATGATCCGCGCGGCGCGGAATCTCTATTACGAGGCGGCGTGGCTGACGGATCAAGGCAGAATGGATCACGCCCTCACCGCCATGGCAAAATGGTTCTCGGGTCAGATGGCGGTTCAATGCGCGGACGGGCGCCGGTGCTGCGGCCGCCGACCATCGACGACTTTGCCCACCTGTTCTCCGTGGACTGAAGCACGCGCGGGGCGATCATTGTTCCGGGGACGAGGTTCG
>JAWOJI010000273.1:0-4611 GCA_046481735.1 Desulfatiglandales bacterium
GCCTTTCACAAGTCCCGGAACGGTCTCACCAGTAAAATGAAAAGGTCTTACTGTTTGATAAGGCTCAAAACCGAAACCGTCGAGGATCTCAAGAGACTGATGGCTCAAATGGGAAAACCCACTCTCGATGACCTGATTTCAGCGATGATGAACCTTACTGATGCCCATAGGCTTGGCTTGCGGGATATTGACTGGGATGTGTTTTCAAAAAGGTGAGAATGGTGCATTGTGAGGTAGGCCAAAACAGGCTCATCCAAGGGATGGAAAGGGTGGTTGGCTGGGTTGCTCTTTTCAAAGATCTCGCCATGGCCTACTATTTTGCCGTCATCCTATCCCAATACCAGTGTTCAGAATGCGGCGGGGGGCTTCGGATGACTGATCGAAGCGAGTGCGCTTGCTCATGCGGAAAGCATTTCGACCCGACCCTTGCTTTTCAAAAAAGTGCATGTTGCCAAGCCCGCCTGGTCAAAAAGACCTTTCATTATTCCTGTTCCCGCTGCAACGCCGTTGTCCCTTCTCGATTTCTCTTCGACGAAAAAGTGTTTGATGCCTCCTATTTTAGAGAGATGATGAGGGAATCCAGGAAAAGAGCCAAAGAAAAGAGGGAAGAGATAAGGAGGCTCTTGGCAGAGTCAAGGTCGGATTGTCTGCCGTTCATGGAAAATCCGGATCTTAAGGCCATCCCCGGCCTAATCCAGGACCTGGATGATTTTATCCAGGCTTATCCTCATGAGATCGGCCAAATGCCATTTTCCGGGAAACCGGAATTTGCCATGGATGACTATCGTGACCACATCCTTTCTCTTCTCAGTTGGGACAGCATGCATTTCTCAGATATCACTCCTTTGATTCAAGATCTGCGCGCAGACAAGGCATGGCGGTTCATCGCAGTGGTCTTCATGGACCATGGCCGGGAGGTTGAACTTGTCCAGGATGGCAACGATCTGCTCATCCAGAGGCTCCACAATGAAACTTACGCATAAGGATAAGGAGTTTATTGACCGTTTAAGGCCACTTTTTGATTCAAAGGGCCTGGAGATAGACCTAAAAAAAGATGGCTTAAAACGCCTTGTATTGCGAAAGAACTATGGTGACAGGATAGCCCGAATCGAGGGCTTGGATGAGCTCGCAGGCCTACTGTTCCCCGGCAACAAAACCCATCAAAAGATATTCCTGGCTATCTTCATAGAGCTGAAGTACGCCCCTAGGCATTTCCTTCCTGTTCTCTCTCCCCTTTGTGATAAATACGGCTTCAGTCCCAGGATGCTGGAAACGGTCCGCAGTAAAATGCGCCGGCTCGGTCTCATTGATCATGTCTCGCGGTTCAACAAAGCTTACGGATACCGGGAAGGATGGGTGTTTTCAAACCGCTTGGGCAAAGCTGCAAGCCGGCTCGGAGAGCTCTTAAATTGCTTCAAAGAAAGGAAAGATCCGTTGCAGGAGCGGAAAGACAGGGATCTTTTCCTTTACATTTGAAAGTTCAAGTTGAAGGACAGGATAGGGCAGGGGACAGGTTCACGATAAAGACAAATTCTCATTCAAAGAACGCACACCATCGTTGAGGTATTATTCTCTTATCGCAGGTTCGGCTGAGGCTGTGATCTGTATGTGATATCTGAACTCCCAATCTTTGCAGAACTGACAACCTATCTGGAACTGCCAATTGCCGCCGGTGAAGTGCCTATCTATATCAATTTTAGAAACGTAGTGGCATCCCGGTAGTCGCCCTTCTTCTTTTTCAGCACAGGGGAGGTGTCAAGTGAGGCAGACAGTTTTCGCCAACCTATCCCTGACACAGTTCCAACCCTTTTCGCATCCTGATCTATGCTCGTGGGAAGTCTCACCACCCCTTCCGCAGCGCCTCCAACTGGCTGGCCGAATCCAGAGCCCGGCTGCACGACTCCCAGTCTACGTTTTCAATCCGGTCGTAACGCATTTCGAAGGGGTGACGTTTCGGCACGGCGTCGATGACCCGTTTGGCCTCCTTTTCGTCCCGCAGGGCGGCGGCGACCCAAACGTCTTCCAGGGTGTCGGGGATCTGGCCGATTCGCTGAATTCGCCCTTTGCGCTGTTCCAGCCTCGTCGGATTCCAGGGAAGGTCCAGATTGATGAGGGACCCCAGACGCTGGAGGTTGAGCCCCTCCGACGCTGCTTCCGTTCCAATCACCAGTCGCAGCTCTCCCGTGGCGATCCTCTTTTTGATCTCATCGCGGTTCAAGCGGCGGAATTCGTCCTTCTCGATGATCCCCGATTTTGCGGCGCCGGCATAGACGGCGATTCTTTCATCCGGCATCCGTCCGGATAGCTGGCGGCCAAGCCAGAGGACCGAGTCGTAGAACTGGCTGAAAATGATGCAGCCCAGGGACAGCCAGCCGCCGGCAACGGTGTCGTTCGTTGTGAGAATCCGCTCAACCTGGCGGAGTTTCGGATCCTCGTCGCGGTTCTCTTGCAGGATTCTGAGGAATCGGCTCAATGCGGCCTTTTCTTCATCCGTCAGGGGGTAGATGGAAGACGGCGACTCCTGGCCCTCGTCGTCCCATTCCTCGTCAGCGCCTTCGGCGTCGGCGCCGAGCATCTGCTGTGCGGTCAGGCGTCCCGCCTCGATGGTGCTGCCGACCCGGCGCAGGAGAATCGTCTTCATGAAGCCCGAATTGAGGCCGGGCCTGCGGGCCAAAATGTTGCAGAATTCCTCTGCGGCGTCATAAGCGTCTCCGAGAAAAGCGGGCAGGGCGATGGCCTCCGCGTCGCTCTCCCCGAAGAGGCGCACCTCGATCCGCTGGAGATAGGATTCATTGGTTTGGGGATCGATGGTGTTTTCCAGATAATCGCGGGTCCGCCGGACGATGTGACGGATGAAGGGGTTGTGCTTCGGGAAGAAGTCGCGAGACAGGCGTCTGATCCGTTGCACATCCGACTTGCTCAGCTTTTGGAACGCCTCTGGAGAGGCCCAGTGCTCGGAAGAATCGATTTCCAGTCTCCGGCGGAGCAACTGAAAATCCATGCCCTCCTCCGGGGGCGGCAGTGGATCGCGCATCCACTCCCAGAGGTCCGTCGTCTCCTCGACGGGCCTGGTCTGTTCAAGGACAAGGTCGATCCCTTCCCGCGCGCGATTCCGCCAGCGGCTGTACAGGGACCCCAGGACGTTATTTTGTCCCTCATTCAGGGCGTTCAGGAGATCCCACGCCTCGATCGGATCGAGCTGCACCGGGGTCGCGGTTGCCACCAAGAGGCTTCTCGTCCTTGGTGCAACATCCATAAGGAAGCGCAGAAGCCTGTTGGGTTCAGACTTTTCTCCCCGGTGGGTAGGGCCAAGATTGGTGCGCCTTGCTCGATGGGCTTCATCGAGGATGACGCACTCATAAGAAAGGTCTCGGAGAAATTGAACCGACTCTGAGCCCCGTGTGATAAGGCCCGTGGAAACAATGCCGATGCGACGGGGGCACTTTCGCAGCCCTTGAGCACCGGTCTCGGGATAGACCATCCCCTGCTCGTCAATCCACTGCTTCCCGTTCCACCGGGCCGAGGGGAACTCAAGAAGGATCCAGAGCTCGTCCTGCCATTGGATCATTAGCGGCTTGGGAACGAGGATCAGAATGGGTTTTTCTCCATATAGGGCCATCAGTTTGGCGGCGAGAGCCAATTGGACGGTCTTTCCCAGACCCACCTGATCGGCCAGGAGATACCGGGCGCCGCCGTTTTTATGGGCGTCGAAGGCCAGCTTGATGAAGGATTTCTGGTGCGCCCAAAGGCCGTTTTCCCGGCGGTAGATGGGCAGCTCCACAATGGGTTCGGCGGGCCGGGCCTCTTCCTTTCTCCAGGCGTTTATATCCGGGACGACGACCCGGTGGATCAGCCGGGCCACGTCCTGGACGACCGCCTCCGCCAAGTCCACCGCCTGGGGGGAGGACCACAGGGCGTCGAATTCCTCCTGCACCCACTGGACGCCCTCCTCGCTCTCGTCCAGCCAGACCAGCTCATAGTTGCTGACCCAGGCCGTCCGGGACTCGTTGGCGCTGCCGATAAAGCAGACCTGCGATCCGTCCGTCCGGGTGATCACGCCAGCCTTGCCGTGGATCAGGCCGAAGGCCTCGTCGGGGAGGACCTTCACCTTGAGAAGGCCGCTCTGGAGAAAATCGTAGAGCCGCTGAAGCCTGGCCTTCATGGGTGGACCGATCTCGGCAGGGAGAGAAGCGCACCATTCGCGGTGCATCCCCCACTTGGCCGCCCGAGCGGTCTGAACGTCCAAAGGGTTGAGGCAGGGGCACTTGAACCAGATCGTGACACTCGATCTTCTGAGAAGACTGGATCAGTCTAAAGAAATCCTTTTCAAGGTCTGGGGGAAGATTCCTCTGTACCTCCCTGAGAATAATCTCCGGAACAAGGAGACGGAATTCTTCAGATTCGTCGATGAGGATTCGAACCAGCCTGGAAGATGGGCTCGGGCCTGCGCTCGTATCAAGCCCTAGGATGTACTCATTGCTGTCCAAAACGATCCGCATAGTCTTCTTTCCAAATGGTTTCCCTGGTAGTTCTGAGTTTTTTGATCACCTGATCCTTCCTCTTCCCTATAAACAGGCCGCCTTTCTCCCGTATTTTCAAACGGAGCGCTTC
>JAWOJI010000235.1:0-4710 GCA_046481735.1 Desulfatiglandales bacterium
GAACCCTGAACCTGGAACCTATCTGTTTAAGATAACTTCAATCGTGAGGTGTTCATGGAATTTGATGATGTTGTCAGAACTGAGAGTGGAGAGAAGCTTCCCAACCAGAAGGAACTGGAAAAGGAGCTGAGTGACTATCTGTCAAAGAAGTATGGGAACCGGGTGAGAATTATCTCTCCCTTCATCTTTCCCAAAGGACAAGAGGCAGAATCGGAGGAAACCCGCTCCGGAGAGATCAAAGGCTCCGGGGTGAAGTTCGAGATGCTTCCTATGGAGCTTGAGGCGTTCCTTGATAGCTTCGTCGTCAAGCAGCAGCAGGCGAAAGCTGTTCTCGCCACCAAAGTTTGCACCCATTTCAACAGGATCAGGCACCTGAAAAAGGCTTCAGGAAAAAAGAAATCAGTCGGCGCGGGAATGATCAAGAACAATGTGCTGATGGTCGGTCCCACGGGTGTCGGAAAAACCTATATCGTCAAGCTTATCGCTCAGAAAATCGGGGTCCCTTTTGTCAAAGGGGATGCTACGAAATTCAGTGAAACCGGTTATGTGGGCGGGGATGTGGAAGACCTCGTGAGGGATCTTGTTTACGAGGCCAACGACGACATCAGCCTCGCGGAAAACGGCATTATCTACATCGACGAGATCGACAAAATCGCTTCAGCCAAGAACATCATTGGTCATGATGTCTCGCGGACAGGAGTTCAAAGAGCACTTCTGAAACCCATGGAGGAGACGGAGGTGGATTTGAAGGTCCCCCATGATGCGGTGTCTCAAATTCAGGCGATCGAGCACTTCAGGAGGACCGGGAAAAAGGAAAAAAGGATCGTAAACACGAAGAACATCCTTTTCATCATGAGCGGCGCATTCGGTGAATTGACGAACATCATCAAGAAACGGCTTCAGCAGCAAGGAATAGGGTTTGAAGCCGACGTGAGGCCCACGGATGTCCCTTGGGAAATACTCAAGGAGGTGAAGGCCCAGGACCTTGTGGAATTTGGGTTCGAGTCGGAATTTGTAGGCCGTCTTCCCGTGGTCGTGGTTTTTGACGAGCTTACCAAAGAAGATCTCTTGGAAATCCTCAAAAACCCAAACAACCCGATCATTCTGAGCAAGCGTATGGATTTCAATGCCTATGGCATCGAAGTTAGATTTGAGGAGGAGGCCCTCTCGAGAATAGCGGAAATGGCGGCACAGGAGAAAACCGGAGCCAGAGGGTTGGTGAGCGCCTTCGAGAAAGTTCTGATTCACTTTGAGAAGCAACTGCCTTCCACGACCATCAAGCGGTTTCCGGTCACTCCGGAACTTGTGGATCATCCTGAAAAGGAACTTGAAGCCATCCTGCAGAGCCACGACTCCCCGGAAAGATCTGCACGATTTGAAAAAGCGGAGGAAAAGGAGATTCAGAACGTAACCGCTTTCGTCCTGTCGAGGGCGAAGGACTTCTACCATCGTTCGGGGCTGGAAATCGACGATGCGCGAGCCCGTCTTGTCGCGAAGATCTATTTCAAGAAAATTTTCGATGTGAATTCGGCTTTCGATGAGTTTGCAGCGATCTATGAGCAAATCAAAGTGGAGGAAACGTCCCTGTTCAATGAGGTGGACATCCAGGTCAAGTTCGATGATGAAGCCATAGATGAACTGATCCGAAGGGCGGTTGAAACCGACGAGGATGCAGGAATTCTTGCCCATCAACTGGCCAAGAAACTTGAGTACGGCCTCAAGCTGGTCAAAGACAGATCCGGCATGGAGCGCTTTGTGATTACCCGGGAAGCAGTAACGGACATGGAAAAATATATCAATGACCTCATGAAAAGGCACTACAGCGCGAGGGACTACGAAGCATACTCATCCCTTAAAAGGGACGTTACGCCTTAGCATCACGTCTCAGGGGTTGTGTGTCGTTTAATGGAGACATTTTTGAGGCACGGCGCCGGCAGGTGGCTGAAAAACACCTGCGGAGCAGGATGTTGAATGATTGGAATATCAAAACTGTACTGCGGAACCGTTGAACCTTCGGATGCAATTCGATACGGGCGCCGGTCCAAGGACCTCCCATCCCACCTCCTTCAGTTTTCTTCCGACAAGAAACCTGTCGTGGTCTGGAATGTGACCAGGGCATGCAACCTCAAATGCGTGCATTGCTACGCAAAGGCCTTGGAATCAAAGGAAGAAAAGGAGCTCACGACCCGCGAGGCCATGACCATGCTCGACGATCTGGCCGAGTTCGGCGTTCCGGTGGTTCTTTTTTCAGGAGGAGAGCCCCTGGTTCGGGAAGACCTGGTGGATCTTGCAAGGTATGCTGTGCAAAAAGGGATGAGGGCTGTGATCTCCACCAACGGGACCCTGATCACGCAAGAAAAGGCCAGGGAGTTGAAGGACGTGGGACTCTCTTACGTAGGCGTGAGCCTGGACGGCCTCGAAGAGGTGAATGACCGCTTCAGGGGAAGAAAAGGCGCATTCCGGGCCGCCATGGAGGGCATAAGGAACTGCCGGGAAGCGGGCCTCAAGGTCGGTCTCCGGTTCACGCTAAACCGGATGAACGTGCAGGAGGTCCCCCGCATATTCGATCTGCTGGAAGAGGAGAACATCCCTCGCGTTTGCTTCTATCACCTGGTCTATGCGGGCCGCGGTTCGGATCTGATCAAGGACGATCTGGATCAGGAACAAACCCGACAGGTGGTGGATCTTATCATGAATCGCACGAAGGATCTGCATGATCGGGGGATCATGACGGAAGTGTTGACCGTGGACAACCATGCGGACGGCCCTTACCTCTATCTTCGCATGGAGCGAGAGAACCACCCCAAGGCGAAAGAGGTTCTCGACCTCCTCAGGATGAACGAGGGAAACAGCTCAGGAAGAGGGTTCGGATGCGTCAGCTGGGACGGCCGTGTGCACGCCGACCAGTTCTGGCGACACTTGAGTTTCGGCAATGTCCGCGAAAAGCCTTTTAGCATGATCTGGACCGACCCGTCCAACCCCATTCTGCGCAAACTGAAAGAAAAAAAACGCCATGTCAAAGGCAGGTGCGCCCGTTGCTCGTGGCTCGACGTCTGCGGCGGGAATTTCAGAGTGAGAGCAGAGGCTGTTACGGGGGACATGTGGGCGCCCGATCCTGCCTGTTACCTGACAGACGAGGAAATCGGAATAGATAGTGCCTAAGTAGTGTCTTTCAGAAATACAGTCACAAACCGTGGCTCACCACAGAGACACGGGGGGCACGGAGAAAAACTTTTGTTTGTCGGGAGATACCGACAAACAAAAGGATTTGCCCGAAAGAGGATCAAAAAGGGAACCGACCTAAAATGTGTCATGAGTAAGCCCATGATTAAAAATGCGTCATCCGGAGGTTCTTTTCGTCTATCGGTATCTCCCGATAGACGAAAAAATAAATCCCTCTCTGTGTCCTTCGTGCCTCTGTGGTGAATACGTTACTGTATTTATGAAAATGTTCACTAAGGTGCGCTAAATGCCCAATGACGAACGACCGCCGACAACGGACCACTGACAACGGACCACGGACAACGGACCACTGACAACGAACCATGGACAAACGACCAATGACAACGAATCTAATCATTCGCCCAAGACGACTCAGGCGGAACAAAACCCTCCGGGAGATGGTGAGAGAGACGACCCTGTCGGTCAGGGATTTCATTTACCCTCTTTTTGTAAAGCATGGCCGAAACCTCAAAGAGCCCATTTCCTCCATGCCCGGACAGCACCACTTCTCGGTGGACACCCTGGTTCAGGAGGCTGTGGAAGCCTGGGATCTCGGTATTCCTGCAGTGATCCTTTTCGGGATTCCGGACCGAAAGGACGCAGTGGGAAGCCGATCCTATGCAGACGACGGGATCGTGCAACAGGCTGTTTCGGCCATCAAGAGCAGCGCTCGGGAGATGGTGGTCATGACGGATGTTTGTCTTTGCGAGTACACCGATCACGGCCACTGCGGCCTAATCAAGGAAGGGAGAATAGAGAACGACTCTACCCTGGAAGTGCTGGCCCGGCAGGCGGTCAGCCATGCAAGGGCAGGCGCGGACTTTGTAGCTCCTTCGGACATGATGGACGGGCGAGTGGCTGCGATCAGGGATGCCCTGGATGCGGCCGGCTTTCAGGACACGGGTATTCTGGCCTATGCGGTGAAATATGCGTCAGGGTTTTACGGCCCCTTCCGGGAGGCTGCAGATTCAACTCCCCAGTTCGGTGACCGCTCCAGTTACCAGATGGATCCGGCCAATGCCCTCGAAGCCTTGAAGGAAGCCGTCCTGGACATAGAGGAAGGGGCCGACATGATTATGGTCAAACCTGCCCTGGCCTATCTGGACGTCATACGCAGGGTCAGAGAGAGGTGCCTTCTCCCCTTGGCGGCCTATAATGTGAGCGGTGAATACGCCATGGTGAAGGCCGCCCAGGATAAGGGCTGGGTAGACGGGGAAAGGGTCATGATGGAGATTCTGCTTGCCATAAAAAGGGCAGGGGCGGATTTGATCCTCACCTACTTTGCCAAAGAAGCTGCAAAGGCTCTAAGGAAGAATTAGCCACAGACCCACACTGACACATGGAAAATCCGAAGCCGGGTTTCGAATTTTGTGATTACGTCAAGGTAAATCATGCCCTCTGGGCTTAGCTCAAAGCCAGGTTCTCTGGACCCGGATTCTTAGATCTTCGATGGCCGTTTCCATGACGACTGACCACGGACAACGGACC
>JAWOJI010000286.1:0-5920 GCA_046481735.1 Desulfatiglandales bacterium
GAGACTCTCCGGCGCTTCTTCGACCGCAATCAAATCTACGGAGATCTCCTTGTCCAGCCCGATCACAGCAGCAACGGCACGCAGGTAATCACGCTCATCCAAGCCCCAGGCGGCAAGATCCACATCAGATCGCGGATGGAAACGCTCCTCGTGGATCAGGGAACCGAAGGTGGACACGCGCTGCGCAGCAAAACGATCGCGCAGCAGGTCGGCGGCCTTGCGAGCCACTGCCCAGCCGTGTTCTAGGCGCCGCTGCCGTTGGTGTTCGGCATCTGCCCGACGTCGTCGAACCGTTCGCCGGTAGGCGTCCATCTCCAATTCCCATTTAGCCATTGAATTCATGAGGAGATCCTTCGATACGCCTATGGCGACCTCAGGACGACCTGCAATCCAAGTCGGATTGAGAGTCAATTCTGTCTTTGTCCCCAACCTTGAACGTTGAACCCGGAACCTGTGAACCGTTAACCATAATTTCCATGACGCCGCCTGCAATGGGTTTTAGACACCTCCCTATATATCGGAATTCTGCAGGTAATGTGACAACCGTCAAAGGCTACCTTGAACGGTGAACCTTGAAACACTGAACGGTTGCAATCCGAAGTCACCGATACAAAACCAAACGAAACATCTCCCCTTCAAAGAAAAAGGCCGGTTCAGGCTTTCCTGCCTCGAGCGTTCTAGTGAGGATTTTTAGGGTGCCCCCGCCCCAATTTTCGAAAAGTCCCATCAAATAAAAGATTTTAGCAATCAACCGGTTTCCCGGTCGGGAAGGGTGTAGGGCTTTTAGTTGTGCCACCGTAATTGTGGGTTCAAACAATACAGCGGGGTTGTAAAACGAAAGCGCTGAAGGCCTGACTTCGACCGTGCTCTTGATATTTTGCCTGTAATCCCGGTGAACGATCATGTTGACAAGGGCTTCCCTGATCACTGTCACTGGATATTCCCACGTTTCCTTGCGGTGGATTGCCTCTTTTTCGGTCCGTTTTTCAATGGATTCCAGGACGAAAGCGAGGGTTGAATAAAAATTCCGAATGAGATTGTGTTTGAATTCCTTCTCGTTTGCTATTTCTTCATACCCTGCATCCCTCAGGAACTTTCCACACTTGATTTCGAAATGATCGGAGAAGAATTTCTGTGGATTCTTTCCGAAGAGGAGTAAGGCCGCCCTTGTGATGCCTTCATTTGTCATCAAATCGAGCTTTTGAAGGATCATCTCCGCAGGGAGCATCAGATTTTCATTTAGGTTTCGGACCGAATTGGCTGTTTCAAGAAATTCATAAAGAACATCCGTATCGATATCATCCATACCAGCCTTTGGTTCAGGTCGGTAATCAAAGCCGTAGCCGTTAAAACGCTGCTTCAGAAGGTATTCATATTTTTCCCGGTCGATCTTCTGATTGCTCGTCCCGACCCGCAAAAAGGCCCTGCCATAGGCAAGGTGGGGTTCCAGAGGGCTTTCCTCGACCGTAACCAGGATGCAGGTTTTACCCTCAAGTTCAACAGCCTCGATCGAGGGATACAGTCTCGGGTCTGTATTTAGTTTAACCGCATTGGCAATATTCTTCAGTGTATCATCGGTAGCTTGCAGCCCCAGGACTTTTCCGGAATCATCGACTCCGAAAACCACATGTCCCCCCCTATGGTTGGCAAAGGCGCAAATGGTTTCAATGGCCTCCCGAAGGGATCCGGTTGTTTTCTTAAACTCGATAATCTCTGATTCGCCCTTCCGAATTAGATTTAAGATTCGTTCGCTAAAAGGGGGAAAAAAATGATTCCCGTTCATGTGCTGTATCCCTTGCTTCGTTACGCTTTCTGCGCCCGGATACCGGATCGAAGTTCTTTGCCTGCTATGTCAAATTCTTATTGCCCATTCATGGATTAGGAGGAGGCGCCCTGTTGAGCCTATTGTCCGGCGCCTTGCAGTCTTTCTCCGTATTGCTTTCGGTAGTAATCCATGTAGGTACCGTTCAGGATGCTCTCAACCCATTGGGTGTTTTCAAGGTACCAGTCGATGGTGCGGCTGAGGCCGTCTTCAAAGGCGACCCTTGGGCGCCAGCCCAGTTCTTCGTTGATTTTCGCCGTATCGAGAGCGTATCTGCGGTCATGTCCCGGCCTGTCCGTGACAAAACGGATGAAGTCTCTTCTGGGGCGACCGGAAACCAGGCCAAGGCGCTCGTCAAGGTAGCTGCAGATGAAGCGGATAACCTCGATGTTCTCCTTTTCGCACTGACCCCCGATATTGTAACTATCTCCAAGGTGTCCTTTGTAAAGCACCGCTATGAGGGCCTTGCAGTGGTCTTTTACGTGGATCCAGTCCCGGACGTTTGTGCCGTCACCGTAAACAGGGAGATCCCGGCCTTTGGCGGCATTGAGGATCATCAGGGGAATGAGCTTTTCGGGAAATTGAAAGGGGCCATAGTTGTTGGAGCTGTGAGTGACAATCGCGGGAAGTCCGTAGGTCCGATGATAGGCTTTCACCATGTGATCCGATGATGCCTTGCTTGCCGAGTAAGGGCTGGACGGGTCATAAGGGGATGTTTCCGTGGAATACATGGATTCCGGCACGGAGCCGTAAACTTCATCGGTTGAAACGTGGAGGAAGCGCTTCTTGCAGACAGAGGGCATGTCCTTCAGCGCCCAAAATCGCCGGCACGCCTCCAATAGGTTGAAAGTCCCCAGAATGTTGGTTCGCACAAAAGCGTCTGGCCCGAGGATGCTTCTATCCACATGGGATTCGGCCGCAAAGTGAACGACCCAGTCTATTTTGGAAGTTTCGAAAAGGTGAAAGACCAGCTCCCTGTCTGCGATGTCGCCCCTTATAAAAGAGTAACGGTCAGGGAATGTCTGCTCCAAGTCCGAGAGATTTGCAAGGTTTCCCGCATAGGTCAGCATGTCCAGATTGAGAACTTCCACGTCCTTTGTCGCGTGCAGAAGATGCCTGATGAAGTTGCTGCCGATGAAGCCGGCGCCGCCTGTAATGAGAGCTCTCACAAGTCCGCCCCGATTTTTTATATTAATATACATATTTTAGCCATAAAATGTCAATCAACTTTGAGGATGTGGATGTTAATGTTGACTAAATAATTAAAAAAAGATATATTTGTGCATAAAAATCCTGATCGTTGAGGGCTTCAGCAAACACCACGGATCAGGATCCGGCCGGAACAGGTGAGACAGGGTATTTCAGGAGTGCAACGGGTGGCGAAATCGGCTGAGGAGCACGACGGCGGCTTCACAACCACGGTGGAAATGGTTCGAACCAGATTCGCTGAAAGCGTCCCGGTAAACGAGCGGGCTTACCTGCAAATCCTCAGTCCTCCGGAAAGAAAGAATACCATCGAGCTCGGGGCGGACGACATCGTGATCGGCAGGAGCCCGGATTGCGACATCCGGTTCGCTGTGGAAAATGTCTCCCGAAAGCACGCCCGGGTTTTTTTTGCCAATGAAGAATTCATGATTGAAGACCTCGACAGCACCAACGGGCTCTTTATCAACGGCGTCAGGATTGTCCGATGCGCCCTGAGAAACAACGACCAGATTGCTCTGGGAGTCGTAAGGCTCGTCTTCAACGAAGAGAAAAGCCTGCAGCCTCGATGAATGCATCCCCCGACTCGAAGACCTTAGTGACATTCTGGGGAACTCGCGGTTCTGTTTCGACCCCGGGTCGGATCACGGAGAAGTACGGCGGCAACACGCCCTGTGTCACCATATCCCATCAGGACACTACCATCATTGTGGACGCAGGGACAGGAATCCGGAACCTCGGAATCGAGCTTCTGCGGGAAGGGAACGGAAATATCGCTCCTTTGACCCTCCACCTTTTCCTGAGCCACACCCACTGGGACCACATCCAGGGGCTGCCTTTCTTTCAGCCGGCTTACATGGAAAACACCAAATTGACGATTTATGGGAGTTCGAAAAAGGAAAGATTCCTGGACTCGGTTCTCAAGGGCCAGATGGATTACGAATATTTCCCCGTGGCCATGTCCGCCCTGACCGCGGACATTCACATTCAGGAAATGGGCACCGAGAGGATATCCCTCGGCCCCTTTGAAATTGACTTGGAGGAGCAGGTTTACCACCCTGCAGGGTCTGTACGGTATGCTTTCAACATTCATGGGAAAAAAATTATCTTTGCCACGGACGTGGAACTGGATCTGATGTTCGGCAGAGGGAAAAGAGGCAGGGAGGTAAAAAAGCATGCCGAAGAATACCTTCATTTTATTCATGGGGTTGATCTCTTGATCGCAGACGGCCAGTTCACTGAAGAGGAATATGCGGCCAGGATCGGATGGGGCCATTCCTCCATCCCTGTTCTTTTGGACGCCGCTTCAAAGGCGGAGGTCAAACAGCTTGCCGTTTTTCACCACGATCCTCAACACTCCGACAAATTCCTGGATGAAATCTGGATGAAATACCAAGCCAAGTGCCATGCGGACGATCGAGGCATGGATCTCTTCTGGGCCAGGGAAGGCCTGACCGTGGCCATCTAATCTTGTTATTCCCTCCATGTGACTTATTTTGTCTATGCAGCGTCTGCAATTACCCGACGATCGGAGAAGTTTCATGAAAATCCAAATCAAGGCATTTGAAGATTACCGAATAGAT
Source organism: Desulfatiglandales bacterium (assembly GCA_046481735.1). Classification (GTDB taxonomy): domain Bacteria; phylum Desulfobacterota; class DSM-4660; order Desulfatiglandales; family HGW-15; genus JAFGDM01. Next base: position 4,609 of record JAWOJI010000286.1, read on the forward strand.
GAAGAACCCTACTACCTGCCGACATTCAACGAGGTAGAGATTTTTACGCAGGCCTTTTACAACCGTTTGCCCGTGCTGTTGAAAGGTCCCACGGGCTGCGGGAAGACAAGATTTGTGGAGTACATGGCCTGGAGGCTCGGTCGACCCCTCATCATCGTGGCCTGTCATGATGATTTGACTGCGGGGGATCTTATTGGCCGTTATCTCATTCAAGGGAGCGACACCGTGTGGACCGACGGCCCGCTGACAAAGGCGGTTAGGGCCGGCGCCCTGTGTTATCTTGACGAAATCGTGGAGGCCAGGAAAGACACGACTGTGGTGATCCATCCGCTGGCGGATGATCGGCGCGTTTTGCCCATTGAAAAGCGGGGCGAAATCTTGTCTGCTCCTCCGGAGTTCACGCTCATCGTCTCCTTTAACCCCGGCTATCAAAGCATCATGAAGGATCTCAAACCCAGCACGAGACAGCGCTTTGTTTCGGTGGATTTCAAATACCCGGATGAATTGAAAGAGGTGACGATTGTATCGCAAGAGGCGGGCATCGGCGATGAGGCGGCCAGGCGGCTCGTGAAGCTTGGTGAAATGACGAGAAACCTCAAGGAAAGGGGACTGGATGAGGGCGCCAGCACAAGGCTCCTGATTCATGCAGGAAAGCTCATCAGGTCCGGCATCGAAGCGAGGGAAGCCTGCAAGGCGGCAATCACGAACAGCCTCAGCGATGACCGGGAGATGCTTTTGTCCATGGATGAAATGATCCGTTCGGTTTTTTAGCAGGTTGATGAAAAGCACCCATCTGCTGCGTTGCCCTCACCCTTCGTCATTGCGGCGTACTTCCATGTACGCCTCATTCCTCAGGGTTTCGGTCGCCTTCCATCTGGGCGCTTTTGATCAACCTGCCGATGATGGTCATTTTCTTGGTGCTTGAGCGAGGTAAGAAAGGAAGTATTGGACCGAGCAGCCAGTGCCACCGATGGGTTTTTAGAGTGTTCAGTGTTCAGGGGTACAGGGTTCAGGAAAAACGTTTCTATAGCTGCTCTCATGGTTGTGCTCTACCTTGCTCATCAAACTCGCTCGAAAATGCAATGGTAGAGTCTCTTCTGCTCTTTTTCTCCCTGCTGAACACTGAACGCTGAACACTGTACTGTTGGATACCCTCAATGGCGGAACAACGATAAATCTGGATTTAAACTGAAGTAAGATTTCAAGAATTTTGGGCTGGTTTTTACAGATGGCTTTCGTAGAAACGAGAAAAAATAAAGATAACCCGATTCTTCTTCTGTTTCCTCTTCCCTTCTATACGAGCCACAGGATT
>JAWOJI010000363.1:0-3444 GCA_046481735.1 Desulfatiglandales bacterium
CGGCAGGTCCGGGTTGGTGATGAACGGCCGGCCGAAGGCGGCCATGTCGGCATCGCCGGCCGCAATGCGCTGTTCCGCATCTTCACGGGTGTACCCGCAGTTGCCGATGATCACGCCTTTGTAGTGCTCTCTGAATTCAGCAAGCGTCATCGGCTCCCCCTGCCGGTGGAAACCGAAGGCAAGACCGTCCATGATGTGCACATAGCCGAGACCGAGGGCGCTCAACTGCTGGATGGTGTAGAGATAGGTTTCGCGAAAATCCGGGCTCCCCATATCGTTAAACACGCCGTTGGGGCTCAGCCGCACACCTACCCTGTGCTTCGGCCAGACCTCCAGCACCGCGGCAAGCACCTCCCCGAGAAAACGGTACTTGTTTTCCAGGCCGCCGCCGTATTCATCCCTCCGCAGATTGGTCTTGGAGTCCAGAAACTGGTTCAACAGATAGCCGTTGGCGCTGTGGACCTCGAGGCCCGAGAACCCGGCCTGCATCGCATATTCCGCAGCCCGCCGGTAATTTCCCACCGTCGCCTTGATCTCAGCTACCGTGAGGGGCCGAGGGGTTTCATAGTCCTTCTTTCCCAAAGGCGTTCGGATCTTGTCCCCATTGAGCCTGACCGCCGAAGACGACACCGGCGGCTCGCCGTTGTGAAAGTCGCTGTGCGACGCCCTGCCGCAATGCCACAGTTGCAGAAAGATCGGCGTTCCCGTCGGCCTGAGGCGATCGGTGACCTTTCGCCAGCCGGCGACCATCTCCTCCGTGTAGATGCCGGGGGAACCGACCCAGCCGTTGCCCTGGGCAGAGACCACGGTCGCTTCGGTAATGAGCAGCCCGGCCGAGACGCGCTGAGAATAATACTCGGCCATGAGATCGTTGGCGACCCTCGTATCCCCTGCCCTTCCGCGAGTCATGGGCGCCATGGCAATACGGTTCTTGAGTTTCAGATCTCCCAGCGTGAACGGTTCAAACAATGATTTTATCATGGCCTTCTCCTTTCAAATATGAATGCCCTCCACGGTTCTTCACCTGCGGATTGAGCCGGCATGACGTCCTTCTTCCAATTGATCAAAAAATGGCTCATCCCGATCTCTTTCCAGAGCAGTTATTGTTTGTCTGCACTGAAAGAATAAGCTAATCTTACACCTCAACCGAAGCAATAATCAAAGGGTTTGGCCGGTGATATCCTGAAATGGACGATCGGCACCCCATAGGACAAACATGAAGAAAGGGGCTATGTATAAGATCTTCCGCGTGGCCGTGGTGCTCGGCGCCGCGGCGACGATCGCCTGGGCCTTGGAGGAGTTCAAGCCTGAGCCCGAGCGGCGGCCTCTCGCTGATGCGGGACGGCTGGTGGAGGCGGTCGCCGTCTCCCCCTCGCCTGTCACTATGACCGTGGAAGGGTATGGGACCGTGAAGCCGCGCACCACGGTCAACCTCGTGGCCGAGGTTCGGGGCCGGGTGGTTAAGGAACACCCCGGATTCCAAGAGGGCGGGTTCATCGCAAAAGGCGACGATCTGATCGTGATCGATCCGCGGGATTACGAACTCGATGTGGAAAGCCGCAAATCCCAGCTTCGGCAGACCACGGCGGAGATCGAGCGACTGGATCAGGAAGAACGCAATTTGGAAGCCACCCTCCGGATCGCCCGAAACGACGTCACCTTGTCCAAGAACGAAGCGGAACGGCTTCTCAGCCTTTCAGACAGCAAAGTGGTGTCCCAATCCCTGGTGGATCAAACCGAACAGAAGTATTTGGCCAGCCTGGAACGGCTGCAGAACCTGGAGAACCAGAAGGCGCTCTTCAAGCCCCGCCGCGAGCTTCTGAATGCCCAGCGTGCCATGACCCAGGTCATGTTTCGCCAGGCGGAGCTCACCCTTGAACGCACAGCCGTCCGAACGCCCTTCGACGGGTGGGTGCTTGAGAAAAGCGTGGAAGTCGGCCAGTACGTGAGCCCGGGCCAGGGGGTGGGGGTCATTTACGAGGCGGGCATGCTCGAGATTGAAGTGCGCATCCCCTTCAAGGAGCTCAAATGGCTGCCCGGACCTTTTTCACCCCAAAGCCCTTTAGACGCCGAGGTGGTTTTCGAAGACTCGGTGGATACCTATCTTTGGCCGGCCAAGGTCATTCGTCAAAAGGCCGAGGTCGAGGCGACCACCCGCACCCTGCCCCTGGTGGTCGCCGTCGACAGCCTCTCGACGCCCGATCAGGACCCCTCCCTGCACCTCAGGCCGGGCATGTTCGTCACGGTCAGGATCACCGGGCGTACGATCGAGAACGCCTTTGTGCTTCCCCGCCACCTGGTCTATCCCGGTGACGTGGTTCATACAGTGTCCTCGGATCGGCTGCACATCCGGCCTGTTCAGGTGCTCCGGGCCTACAAGGATCATGTGGTCGTAGGAGGCGGTCTTGCCGAAGGGGATGTGATCGTGGCCACCCCGCTCTCCGCCGCTACCGAAGGAATGAAGGTGCGGATCAAGAACGTGCAAAGTCTCCCAAAAAGCTGAACCCAAAGGGATCGAGATCGACCGCCATGCGCGCCTTAGGACAATGGTCCATTCGCAATAACGTCACCATCAACCTGATCGTCGTCTTCATCATGGTCGCAGGGGTGCTGACCGCGCTGAAAATGCGCCGGGAGCTTTTTCCCCAGTTTTCTCTCGACATGATCTATGTCGGGGTGGCTTACCCTGGCGCAAGCCCTGAAGAGGTGGAAGAAGGCATCTGCGTCAAGATCGAAGAGCAGATCGAAGGTCTCGAGGGCATTGCCCGCATGTTGTCCACCGCCCGCGAGGGAGAAGGATCGGTGCTGGTCGAATTAGAGTCCGGCGCCGACGCCCGGAAACTGCTGGATGAGATCAAAGCCGAAGTCGATCGGATTACCACCTTTCCAGAGGAGGCCGAGGAGCCCTTCATCATCGAAATTGTCCAGCGCGACCCCACCATCTACATTGCTGTTTTCGGCGAAACCGATGAAAAAAGCCTCCGCAGAACCGCTGAAAAGATCCGCGACGATCTCCTGGAGGCCGAACCGCCTCCCCTGCAATCCGGCGGGGTGGTCGGCCTCTTCAACGCAATCATCGAACTGCTCAAGCTGAAGGCGCCGGATCGAATCACCCAGATCGACCTGGTCGGCGTGCGGCCTTACGAGATCGCCGTCGAGGTTGCCGAGAATGATTTGCGGCGATTCGGCCTTTCCTTTGACGAGGTGGTTCAGGCGGTGCGCACCGGCTCCATGGACCTGCCCGGCGGCAGGATCAAAACCGAGCAGGGTGAAATCCTGGTTCGCGCCAAGGGTCAGTTGTACACAGGACCGGAGTTCGAAGCGCTGCCGCTGATCACCCTTCCGGACGGCACCGTTGTCTTGCTGGGCCAGGTGGCCCGGGTCATCGACGGGTTCAGCGATGTGGACGTGCGGGCTCGCTTCAACGGAAAACCTGCGGCCCTG
>JAWOJI010000367.1:0-9769 GCA_046481735.1 Desulfatiglandales bacterium
CTTCTGGGTTATGCAAAAAGAACAGGGGAGATCGGCGGCAACCTGATCAAAAAAATCACAGAGGACATGAGCCTGGAGGGGAAGCCTCCGGGTTTCGAAGCGGAGAGATCCGGACGTGAAGAAGCAGGCGCCGGGGCAAGGGCTTCGATCCGACCCTTTTGGAAGTGGACGCCGATCGTCATCCTTGCGATGATCACCATGGTGTTGGCGGCGCCGGGCCAGATCGCCAAAGATTCCGTGCACAGCTTCGCAGGTCCCGTGGCAGTGAGCGTGGAACCGCGCTCCGAAGGCCCTGTTGGAAACAGCGGCATCGCGAGGCAGCGGATTGCCGGAACTTTGGAAGCAGGCCATAGGATCGAGCCGGCACTGCAACAGGGCCAGGCGGAAAGCCGGAGCGCAGAGGAAGGGGAAGCGGAGCAGGGAGCCGGCGCACAAGAGCCGCCGCCCGATGTGGCGCAAGTGACAGGGCCGGGGATGGCGCCGAAGGATTCCCAGGAGGAAATTGCGCGGCCGGTTGGATCCCTCGATGTGACGGAGGCGGTGATTTGCAGGGATGTGGTGGATCGAGCACCTGTGGGGACCGGAGATCAGTTTCCTTCAACCGTAAACAGCCTTCACTGCTTCACCCGGATTGCCTCGACCCGGGAGCCGCCCGCAAGAATCACCCACGTGTGGTACTTCAGGGATCAGGAAATGGCCAGGATCGCCCTGCAGGTGAGATCGCAGGATTGGCGCACAAACAGCTCCAAAACTATCTTGTCCACCGAGGTCGGACCCTGGCATGTGGATGTTCTCGATCCGGAAGGGCGCGTTCTAACCAGGCTCAAATTCGAAGTCTTCCCCTGATGTTTTAACAGGAATACCGTAGGTTGCGAGTTGATTGGTGGAGATGAAGGGATTCGAACCCTCGACCTGTGCGTTGCGAACGCACCGCTCTCCCATCTGAGCTACATCCCCATGACGGTGTATTCTAATCCCCCTCAGCTATTTTTCAACAAAATTCTCCGCTACCGCACCCGGATCTGGATGGTGGCCGGGCTGTTGTTCCGGAGAATCCCCACCTGGAAAAAAGGGGTGTCCTTCATTGCGCCGTAAAGACGCATCGCATCCTCGGCGGTGGCGATCGGACGGCCGTTAACGCTCTTGATAATGTCCCCGCTCCGAAAACCCATGTTGCTCAAAAGGTTCCCCGGTTCGATTCGGCTGACCCTGAAACCGTCAGGGTTTCCCCCTTCGAAGTAGGGCTCCACCCGGACCCCCGACATGACGGTGCCCAGGTTGTTGAGACTGTCTTGAACAAGACTCCGACTCACGTTGTAGGTTAAAACCTCCTGACGGGGGGCGGCCCCGGCCGCCCGGACCGGGGCAGTCCGGGTCGGTTGTTCTTCCATGTCCATGAGAAGGAGTTCGTCTTTTCCGTCCAGGTTCAGGACGACCTTGTCCTTGAGGATCCTGACCACCCGGGCGCCTTTGACATCGAAGCCCAAGGTCACCATGACCTGGCTGTTGTCATCGTTGTCCCTGATGATGGCCCACCCGTCGCTCCCCTCTTCGGTGATCGTGCCGACCAGGGAGCAGTTCAAGGACGTCAAAGTCAACTCCTCCACGCGAATGGGTTCAGCCTCCTCTTTTCCGGCTCCGTCGGCTGTGTGGAAAATGTTCTTTTCCCAGATGCCGCTGTATTGGCTCAGGGGGGAAATCGTTGCGGGCAGGTCCGGCTTGGCCTGCGCGGTTTGAAGAGGTGGGAGGGGCCTGTCGCTTGCGAGCCTGGACTGGAGGAAAAACAGGGCATACGAGCTGAGTGCATAAGCGGCAAAGGTGACGCAGAGGAATACAACGAGAACCTTGATGCCCGAGTAGGATCTGAACTCTCTCATGGCAAGTCCCCTGTCCAGGAAATGAGGGGGCTGCCCAGGGTTCCCTGCAGTTCGATCACGAGGGGTCGGCGCCCTCGAACCGGAGACCTCACGGCCTGCCCTTCAGGGGGAGGCGGTCCGGGTCTGATCCTGGCTTTCAGTTGCAGCGGGCTGGCCTCAAGGTCCTGGTGCAGACTGATCTGCCCCTCGAGGTCGCCTGTCATCAAAGGGCTTCTTATTTCGCCGCCCCTGAGATCCGCCACTCCGTTTTTGAAGGTCAGAGGAATCACGAGCCTCTGAAACGGAAGGGTCTGGAGACCCAGGGCATCCGCTTTGACATCCAGGGCGCCGTCTTCAACCGTAACCGTGCCCTGTCCGTCGGCTCTTGCGAGATCGTTCAGGTCTCCATAAAAATCGAACCGCCCCATCAGCTTGCCCTTGATTTCCCTTTGGGCGAGTGATTTGAGGATGGAGAGGGTTTCAAGCTGGATTCCCTCGGTTTCGATCGTCGCGTACCCCTTCTTCAAGCCCCGAAGAGGGGAGACCCCCACGCTGAGTTTGAAGCTCCCCTCTGGGAGAACTCCCTTCATGTTGACCGGCACATAGCCTTGAAACAGGCGGAACAGGTTCGGCGACAGGGTCAGGGATTCCATGGGTTCGGTGACCACTGAATTGCCCGCGTAAATGGTCCATGTGAGCCTTTCCAAACGGTGGCCTTTCCAGAGGGAGAAAGACCTCTTTTCTGCTGTCAGGAACACCTTCCCGTGGGTCATTCTGTTTATGGCGCCGGAGAGAATTTCTTCCACAGGCAATCTATAGAAGGTCAGGGCGACAAACAGAATCAGCCCGTAAAGGAGCAATCCGGCGCCGAACATGATTTTGGTGCGTGTTTTCATCCCTCAGACATCGATCGTATAGAACTAAGTGTAGGGCGCAAAGGAAGGCCTGTCAATACGAACAGAAGAAAAGAAGAAAATGTGACCGTCATTTCTTTTCAATCATGAGCATCAGTTTGAGGTATTTGTAATAGGCTCCTTCGGCATTGGAAACCGCCAGCATGAAGCCCTCTCGCCCGTCCAGGAAACCGGCCCTCAGGAAATAGGTGCTCAGGAAGCTCCAGAAGCCGTGCAAAAGCGCCGTAGCCGGCCCTGCTCTTTCCTTGCGCTCGTGCATCATCTGCGCCCCTGCCGTCGAGTAGCGGTTCATGGTGTCCACCACTTCGTCAAGGTCCCTGAAGGCCTCGTGGAGCAAAGGTTCGCGCAGGCGGCCAACCGGGCCGTCCACGAGCAGGCGCTCATGGACGAGGTCGTCGCTGAAGCGAGCCTTTCCCCGGCGAAAGAGGCGCGTGACATAATCGGGCCACCATCCGCCGTGACGCATCTGCTTTCCGCAATAGCTTGAGAGGCGGGGCATGGCAAAGGCGGCGTGGTTTCCCGGATCGGCCATGGCGGCCCGCATTTCCTCGCGGAGTTCAGGAGTCAGCCATTCATCCGCATCCAGGGACAGGACCCATTCACTGGTTGCCATGGCAATGGCCCTGTTTTTCTGGGGTCCGAACCCGGGCCAGTCCGCCGCCACGATTCTGTCCGTGTATTCCCGGCAGATCTCGACCGTCCTGTCTGTGCTCCCGGAGTCAACCACGACGATCTCATCCACCCAGGCCAGGGAATTCATGCAAGTACGGATGGAGGAGGCCTCATTTTTTGTGATCACAGTTGCGGCAATGGACATCCCGGTTCCCCCCCGTAACAGGTGCGGCCAAAAGACTTGCGAAGCCCCCTCGGAATGGAATGGTCGTTTCAGGACATGCTCACCATACCACGTTTGCCGGCCGTCGCCGCTATCCGTGCGAAGGCATCTGCTTGACCCAGATGTCCCGCTGGGGAAAGGGGATAACCACGCTTTCCCGGTTGAATGCCTTGTCTATGGCCATGAAGAGATCATGCTTGATGCGGCCGCGGTCGGCCGGGTTTCTAATCCAACAGAGCAGCTCGAAATCGATGCTGGAGTCGCCGAAACCGCGGTTGCGCACCCGGGGTTCCGGGTCCTTGGCCACTTCCGGGTGGGCCGCCGCCACCTGACTCAGCAGGACGCACACTTTGTCCAGGTCGCTTCCGTACGCTACCCCTACCTGCACGCGGACCCGGTAGCGATCCCGGATCCCGCCCGATTCGTTGATGATCTTGGAGTTCGCCATTTCGGAATTGGGGATGATGATCTCCACGTCATCCCGGGTGCGGATGCGGGTTGATCGGATGCCCACGTTGACCACATAGCCTCGTTCGCCGCTGCTTATAATGATGTAGTCGCCGATGGTGTAGGGGGCATCGGCGATAATGAAGAAGCCGGCAAAGAGGTTGGCCAGGGTGTCCCGGGCGGCAAAGCCCACGGCGATGCCGATGACACCGGCCGAGGCGAGCCAAGCGGTGGGATCGATGTTCCACACCTGCAGCAGGGCGTAGGCGCCGATGGCAACGATGATGACGGTCAGTACCAGGTCGAACAAGGGGATCGTGCGTTCTTCGATGATGGAGTAGCGATGACGCACTCGGCCCAGTATGGCCAGCCCCACATTGCTCGCGTGCATGGCGGCCCTGATCAACTGCAGGATCAGGACGCTCATCATCAAACGGATAACCACTTTTTCGGTGGTCTCACCCAGGGCCAACACCTGGAGGGCGGCCACCAGGGCAATGTAAGCGACCACGAGGGCCGCCACCCGTGCGACGATTTGGAACAGTTTTTCATCCAGGCCGTTCGTGGTTCGGGCGGTGATTTTCGATCCCCAGAACAGAATGAACCTGCGCGCCGCGACGGCCAGGATCAGGCCTACGGCAATGATGATCAAGGAGAGGACGATGGGGTAGTCGGAGAGAAACACCCAGACGTTGTCGAGCAAATCAGGGAGCCACCCGGGCGGAGTGCTGTCTCGGCTGACAAGGGGTTCGGACATCGTTTTTCACCTCATGCATGGATGATCTTGCCAAAAGGCTGTTCAGCTCATGTCAGGAACGTCTATGCCTGCCCTCGCATTCGTGAGCCCGAAGTGTAAGCGATTCCCATCAACCTGTCAATGAAACGGCAAGAACCCTGATCCACCATCAAGACATCATCTGCTGCGTTACCCTCATCCCTCGTCACTGCGGCGTACCGGTCTGTACGCCTCATTCCTCGGGATTTCGGAAGCCTTGCATCTGATGCCTTCCTGGTGATCAGGAATATTATCCAACCGTTTGATTCACTTCAATGAACCCGAATTAGGCGGTGGATTTAGGAAGAACCAAACTGGGCTTGACGTTTCCGATTCAGTTCGTAGAGTATTCAAAAGGAATAGTTTGAAAAAGGAAGATTAGATGGGAAACCCCAAATTTGTAGATTGAGCTTCATAGATTTGCAGCGGAAATCGTTCACATGTTCAACTTGAGCGGCCGGACGGGAACGGTGCGATATTCGGAGAAAACGCCATGAACTATCGAGCAGCGGCGTGGCTTATCATGCTTACGTTAACTTTTTCAGAACCGATCGGCGCGGCTGAGCTCCGTGCGGAGAGCGCCGCATCTGAAGCCGGCGACATGCAGATCAGATACGATGCTTTGCGAGACCAACTTGACGACAACCAATTTGAACAGCCGATTTGCCTGAACTCCAACCTCAAAGATGAACGCATCAGCGGGGAACTGAACGGCGTAATTCTGCACCCTTTCGAAACAGCAAGAGCGGCCTTCAGATCGGCCCGCAACTGGTGTGAGATCATGATGCTTCACCTTAATGTCAAATCCTGCCACGCATCGGAAAACGGATCGGATCACACGCTAACGGTCTTTGTTGGAGGCAAACAGCAACAGCCTCTGGATTCGGCCTATTGCGGCGAATACGGGTACCGCGTTTTGGACGACAGGCCGGACTATTTCAGGGTGGCCCTAAGTTCGGATCGCGGTCCTTTGCAAACCAGAAATTACCGGATCGTGCTGGAAGCCGTGCCCATAGAACATGAACAAACGTTTATCCATTTTTCCTATTCCTATGACTTTGGCACCCTGGCAAGAACCTTGAAGTCGATCTATTTCCAAACCGTGGGTCACGACAAAGTGGGTTTTACGGTTGTAGACAACGGCTCCGACAACCGTCCCGTTTATATCGGTGGTGTCCGAGGGGCATTGGAGCGCAACATCATGCGCTTTTACCTGGCCATGAAAGCATATCTGGGCGCCCTCTCCGTGCCGCCTTCGGAACGACTCGAAAAGCGGCTCCAGGACTGGTTCGCACTCACCGAACGCTATCCCGTCCAGTTGCGCGAGTTGGATAAGGACGAGTATCTCCGCATGAAACGGCAGGAGCACCAACGCCAGGCGCCAAACAGATAACCAAACCGTTTCTTGACCCGTTCCCTTCATTCCCCTCCTCGCCCGCGGAGTCTCTCAGGAAACGCATGATCCAGATACCAGGCATTTGAAGTAATAGTGGTTTGGTGATTCGGCGAAAATAACAAGCAAATATAGTAGCGGTTTTTTGCGGGCTACACCCGGGTGGATGAGAGTTCGGCCTACTGATCGTTTCGGCCCGGATTGCGGAATCATGTGTGCAAACGGGAGGGGTCGACGAGGAAAAAAACCTTCAGCCGCATGCGGGGGGCAGGGCAAATGGAAACCCCCGTCAACGAAGATCCGGCTGGAATGCTGAAAGAAATCAGGGGAGAGAAGATGTCTTGACATCCGGATATGCGCTCGCATATTCTAGGCGCACTTTGGGTCGAGTGGGCAGGGTTTTTTTTGAAGAAGGCGAGGCTCATTCTAACCCATTGAATCTGTTCCCTTGCCCCCGTAGCTCAGGTGGATAGAGCACCAGATTCCTAATCTGGGTGCCGCGTGTTCGAGTCACGCCGGGGGCACCACACGGCATCCTTCCAAGCCAGCCTCTTACGCTTCGGCGCCTGTTTTTTTGGCAAGACGGAGCTTCACATCCAGGACCAGAGAGAAAAGAGAGGGCACGAGAAAGAGGGTGAAAAGGGTGGAGACGACCAGACCACCGGTAATGACGCTCCCGATGCCCCTGTAGAGTTCCGATCCGGCCCCGGGAAGCAGGACGAGGGGGAGCATCCCCGCGACGGACGTGAGGGTGGTCATGAAGATCGGCCTGATGCGGGTGTGAACGGATTCGCGGACGGCTTCGTGGGGCGGCAGGGCCCGTTCACGCATGAAGTTGAGGGCCTGGTGAACGATCAGGATCGCGTTGTTCACCACGACGCCGATGAGAATCACAAAGCCCAGCATGGTCAGCACATCCAGGGGCTGAAAGCTGAGGAAGCGGTTGATGAGAAAAAGCCCCAGGAAGCCGCCTGCAGCGGCCAAGGGGACACTGAACATAATGACCAAAGGGTACAGGAAGCTGCCGAAGAGGGCGGACATGAGCAGGAAGGTGATGACGAGGGCAAGAACGAAATCGCCCTGAAGCACTTTTCTTGTTCTTGTCAGGTCATCTGCCGTGCCGGAGAGGTTCACGAGGTATGGCCGGCTCAGCTCCCCCGATCGCTCAAGAGGCGCCAGGACACGAGTCTGGATCACGTCCATGGCCGCCTCGAGAGGCATCCGGGACGGGGGAATCACCTGAATGGTGATGGCCCTCTGCCTTTCAATGCGATTGATTTGACTGGGACCGGCCAGGAGCCGGATGTTCGCCACGGAAGCGAGAGTGACACGGTCACCCGTCAAGGTGTGGAACTGGAGGCTCCGGAAATCCTGAACGCTCCGGATGCGTTCCGCCTGGCCCATGAGGGTAAGATCCATCTTGCTGCCGAAACGTCTCACCTCCCCCACCTTGATGCCGTCAAGAAGTGCGTCCACCTTGATGCCGATGTCCTGGGCCGTGAGCCCTACCTGGGCCGCTTTGTCCCGGTCGGGGATGATCCGTATTTCAGGATTCCCCAGATCCAGGCTTGGGATAGGCCTCAACTGAGCATCGGGGATGAGTTCCATGATTTCCATGAAAACGCGCTGACCCAGCGAAATCAGGCGCTGGAGGTCAGGCCCGCTGATGTCCACGTCGATGGACCGGCCCGATCCCGCCACCTGGGCGAAAAGGCTCGTCTGGGTCACGATGGGAATCATGCCGGGGATCTTCCGGAGAACCTGCTGGAGAACCGGGATCAGCTCCCTGGCCCGGAGAGGGTCGGCCGAAGCCGCCCCCATGAAGACCCTCTGGCCGAAGGCGACGAAAAAGAAGTTGGACACAGGCGGACCTTCGAGCGCATCGCCGGCGCCGGCTTCCCAGTACCTCCGCATCTCCCCCTCGACAAATCGGCCGATTTCCTCCAGCTCGGCAAGGCTGTAGCCGGGCGGGGGAAGCATGATGCCTAGAACGAGGTTGCGGTTGCCTTCAGGGAGGTATTCTGTCTTCGGCGCCAGGAACCAGGCCATGGCAAAGGCCAGGAGGGTGAACAGGAGCACGACGAGGAGACGGCGAAAGACCCCCTCCGTGAGCCAGTAAACCAATGCTGAAACCCTTTCGGCAAGCCTTTCCGCCAGGACGACGAGGCCGAAAAGATTCGTGAAAGCGATTCGGAGTCTCCCTCGATTCGCCTTCACCTTGGGAATGATCCGGCTGGCCATCGAAGGAATGACGGTCATGGAGATCACAAGGCTCAGGATCACCGCAAAGCTGATGGCTATGGCGATGTCCCTGAAAAGCTGCCCTGCCTCCTCCTCCACAAAAAGGACGGGCAGAAAGACCGCCACCGTCGTTAGGGTGCTTGCCAGGACTGCCCCCCACACCTCCCCGGCGCCTTTTAGAGCGGCGTCCCGTTTGCTCTCCCCCATCTGGCGGTGGCGATAGATGTTTTCGAGCACCACGATGGAGTTGTCCACCACCATGCCCGCGGCAAAGGCACACCCGGCAAGGGAGATGACGTTGATGGTCCGGCCGAAAAGAACCATCATCAGGAAGGTCCCCACAATGGAGATGGGAATGGCCAGGGCCACGATCAGGGTGGAGGAAAGACTCCTGAGAAAAAGCAGAAGGGTCATAATGGCCAGGGAACCGCCCACGAAAAGGTTGGAGCGCACGAGTCCGATGGCGCTGTCGATGTACTCGGTCTCGTCGTAGACCTGCTCGAGCTGGAGGCCCAGGTCGGCGAGAATCGTTTCATTCACTTCGGCAATCGCCTGCTTCAGGCCCGCCATGACCTGAAGGACATTGGACCCTGCCTGGCGGATGGCGTTGATGGCCAGGGTTTCGTCGCCCTTGTTGCGCACCAGGGTTTCCTGCTTCTTGAACCCGTACTGCGCAAGCGCCACGTCCTTTACCCGAACCGGCGCCGCGCCGCGATAGGCGATCACCACCTTCTCCGCATCTTCCGGCTGCGTGTACTCCCCGACGGTGCGGGCGATGTAGCGCCGCTTCCCCTCGTCAAAATCGCCGGCGGAGATGTTCCTGTTTCCCTCGGACAGTGCCCTGGCTATCTCTTGAATGGTCACGTTTCGAGCCGCCACGGCGCCCTCATCGAAGACGACCTGCATCTCCTCTTCCCTCCCGCCGAAAACATTGATCTTGGCGATGCCGGGAATCCGTTCGAGGCGAGGCTGGACATTGTCCTCCACAAAATCCCGGAGGGTCCAGATCGGGGGCGCGTCCCGGCGGGTGGATCTCAACACGATCCACGCGATGGGCGGTGCGTTCTCGCTGGCAGAGACAATGATGGGCCGATCCGCATCGACAGGGTAGGCCTGGACCTGGTCGAGTTTCGTGGAGACCCTGAGGAGAGCGGCGTCGATGTCCGTGCCCACCGAGAACTCCAGATTGATCCTTCCGATCCCGTCGCTCGATTCGCTGGTCATGCGAACAAGCCCTTCCACGTTTTTCAAAAATTCTTCCTGCGTGTCCACGATTTCCCGCTCCATTTCCTGGGGCGAGGCGCCGCG
>JAWOJI010000389.1:0-4128 GCA_046481735.1 Desulfatiglandales bacterium
GTGGATCCGGAGACCGAGCGCCTGATTCAGGAAGCCATTCTTGCCATGACCCGAAAGCGAACAACCCTTGTGGTTGCGCACCGGCTTTCCACGATTCGAAGGGCAGACCGCATCCTGGTCATGCATCACGGCCGCATTCGGGAGCAGGGGACCCACGACGAACTCATGGCTCTGGGCGGCATTTACTACAAGCTGAACCGCTTCAGAGAGGCGTAGAGGCCAGGTCAGGAGTCCGTTGCGCCAGGGGAAAGGGAAATGGTGAGCTTTGAAAGAAATCAAGGGTGCGCCGTTGCTTCGCTCTCCCCGGGGGCGCACCGGCTTTCCGCCGGGAGAGCAGCCGAATGAATCATTCAGACAAGGGTTGCCATGAGAGCCTCCTTCAAGGTTTTTAACCGAGAGAATATTTTTTCCGCAGCGTTTATCGCCATCCTGCTCACGGTGCTCTGGTTGGTTTTCAGCATCCTGAGACCCTTCTGGATGGATTTCATGTGGGCCCTGATCCTCGCCCTAACCTGCTATCCGGTATTCATCCGTTTAAAGGCCGTTTTCAGGGGAAGGGGAACTATTGCGGCCGCTGTCCTGACCGTGTTGATTTTCATTGCCCTTGCGCTGCCCGGTTCCTTTATCCTGTTTAATCTGGGGCAGGAGGCAAAAGAGGCCTACAAAGCCCTTTCCAAGATCTCCTTTTCCGAGAAGGGGTTGCTGCTGGCCGAGAAGATCCGAGGCTCAAGCCTGCAGCCTTATCTTCAACGATGGGGAATCGAACCGGAGCAGACCGAAGCCCTTTTGTTGGACGGTATTGCCTCAGGGCTCAGGGACGTGCCGAGAATGATCGGTGAAAAGGTGTCGTCGATTTTCAAGAACCTGGCTTTATTCGGGTTGCATCTTCTCTTCGTGATGGTTGCACTTTTCTTCTTTTTCCGGGATGGATCGCGATACGCCCATTTCCTGGTTGGCCTGCTGCCGCTGGAAAGGCTTTACCAGGAGAGAGTGGTAGGCGCTTTTTCTCAAACGGTCACGGCGGTGGTGCGAGGCATGGTTGTCACGGCCATTGTCCAGGGGCTATTGGCCGGTGCGGGGTTTGCGGTTGCAGGAGTGCCGGTCCCGATACTGCTCGGGCTTCTCACATCCATCACTTCCTTTATCCCTTTTCTCGGGGCGGCTTCGGTGTGGGTGCCGGCTTCCGCCTACCTGATCATTCAGGAGGAGTTCCTGAGAGGGATCGGAATTGGTCTGTATGGCTTCCTGGTGATCAGCACGATCGACAATCTCTTAAAGCCCCTGATCATCGGGGAGAGCATCAAGGTGCCTGTATTCATCCTCTTTTTCACGATTCTCGGAGGCCTTCAGGTTTACGGGGTCATAGGGATTTTCCTGGGGCCGATTATTCTGTCACTAGGGATGGCTTTCCTCACCATTTACCGGGAGATCTATCTGAACGTTCCCCCTGAAAAGAGAGAACACGATGTCCCACCGACGGAATCTTCGGCGACGGAGCAGGAATAAATAAAACATCTGGTTTTGAAAGCATGAAATTCCTATTCCTGGTCCAGGGAGAAGGGCGGGGTCACATGACCCAGGCCATATCCCTCAAGCAGATGCTGGAAGGCGGTGGCCATCAGATCTGCGCGGTTTGCGTGGGACGAAGCAAATCACGGGCGATTCCGCAATTCTTCTTGGACAGGATCGGTTCTGCCGTTGTTCCATACGACAGCCCCAATTTCAAAACCGATCCGGCTCGAAGGGGAATCAGCATTTTTGGAACGGCCCTCGAGAATTTCAAAGGGTTGCCTCGGTTTGCCGGAAGCCTGAGGACTCTTCATCGGATCGTGCGCTCTTCCAAACCGGACGTCCTCGTCAACTTCTTCGACCCCCTTGCGGCGATCTATGGCGCAATTTCCCGTTCGAAGCCCAAAATGATCTCCGTTGCCCATCAATATCTCTTGCTGCATCCGGGCTTCGTCTTTCCGAAACTGAACTTCATGGGCAAGCTGGCCATGCTCGTCTTTATAAGGCTCTGTACTTTGGGCTCCGATCGCATCCTGGCCCTGTCCTTCAAACAGATGCGTGATGTGGCAGGGCGTAATCTCTTGGTGGTTCCTCCCTTATTGCGACATGAAATCAAAGGGATGGCGCCTGTCACCGAGGATTTTATTTTAGCTTATGTTCTGAACGACGGCTATGCTCAGGATTTGGCGGAAAGGCAAAGGCGTTGCCCGGATGTGAGGATTGTCGGCTTCTGGGACCGTAAAGGGGCGCCCGAGGTGACCGAATTGCAGGAGAATGTGATCTTTCGCCGGTTGAACGACACAGCGTTTCTGGATGCCATGAATCGCTGCAAAGGCCTCATGACCACGGCCGGATTCGAATCGGTTTGTGAGGCCATGTACCTGGGGAAACCTGTTTACATGATGCCCGCGAACCGGCAGATCGAGCAGCACTGCAACGCGGTCGATGCATCTTTGTCCGGGGCGGGCATCTGGGGTTTTGATTTCGACCTGGAAGGCTTCTTGGAATATCTGCCTCGGCACCAGAGCAATACGAAGGAATTCCGTTCCTGGGTCGACAGGGGCGAGAAGATTTATCCCCAATTGTTTGCAGGCCTGATTTCGGAATCCCTGTAATTCCAGAAGCTCGGTTCTTGTCCTACCTTGATCCGCCGCTCCAATCAGAGAGTGGTTGATGGTTCAGCAAGAAGGCTGTGGCGTAAGCGTCTAAGCATCCCATGTTCCATGCAGTCTGCAGTATAGGCTATGGTTCCTCCAGTAGGAGACAGGATGTGATACGGTGACGACGCTTCCCGGATGCTTGGTTTTGCAGCTTTCAAGGGGGGCCGGAAGGCTTGGGCCCGGGATGAGCCTGTCGTCACCAGTGTTGCAGCGTATTGCTTTTTGGCCGTGCGCCTTGTGCCTTGTGCCTTGCACCTTCTTCCTCAGGCTGCACGAGGCTTGCTCTGGGAAGGGGCCTCGATCTCGACATCCTGGGTTTTCTTGTTGAACCACCCGTAGAATAGAATCAACTCCGGATGCTCATCCAGACTGTGATAGTTCTTGACGCTGATCTTTTTCATGGAAGCGTCATTGGCGCTGAAGACCCTCACATTAAAGGCGTCTTTCTCTCCCTCTTTGGGGAGCACGACACCCTGAAGCGCCCAAACCCAGTCCGGGTCCTGCCCCTTGTCAACCACCAGGTGCCGTCCCACCGGATAGGGAATGTCTTTTGGGCCGGGCAGCTTGCGCGGGGAACCCTCGCCTTTCTTCTCCCAGAATTTCCAGGACATACTGTGCCCTCCATATGAATATTATCTTCAACAAGACAGCAATTCCTATTCCAAACAGGTCCTCGTCTCCTCCAAAGGAGCCTGAAGCGGTATTCAGGGAGCTCTATAATGCAACCTTTATGTTCAATGATATCAAATGGTCCCTGTTTTTCGAAACGGGTATGGACATTTGCATGGATAGGTTTCTTTTCGACTTTGTTCGATGCTCCGTCTCAGAGGCGGAAGCAAGATCTAGGAAAAGGGAATTCCTGTTTGACCATGCAAAAGAAGATTAGAAACTCCAGCCGATGGCGTATCATTAGTATAGCAGCTTGATTCCTATGGTTTTATACAAAAAAGAACCCGCTGTTCCGCATTGTCGGCACCTCCAGGAATGGAGTGTTCTCTTTTTTCTGCCTCTGTGCCGCCTGTAACTTTCTCAGTCCTTTTTATCCTTTCACTCCCCCTGAGGACGATTCATCTCGTTGATGAAGCTCTATCTGGCTGTTTCCTTTGGCTGGATCAGCCTGGTCTTTTTCCTGACCCTTGGAAAAGGGCTGGCAGGGAACCTTTTCTTTGCCGCCCTCTTCATGGTCATTGCGATCCTGCTTGCCGTAGACATCTTCAAACAAAAAATGGAATTCCGCCTGCCGGAAGCCGGCTGGCAAAGAGGTCTCACCATGTGCCTCACCTTGATCGTCTGGTGCTACCCTCTCTTCAGTATGGCCCTGGGCCGGCCTGCAGAAAAGTGGCTCGTTCCCGGCGTTTTTCCCTGTCCCACCACGGCCCTTGCCCTGGTGCTGCTTGCCGCGTTCCTGCCCAGGGTCAACAAAGTTGTTTATATCCTGCTCCTTTTCTGGGCCATACCC
>JAWOJI010000302.1:0-4698 GCA_046481735.1 Desulfatiglandales bacterium
CCAGAACCAAGGGGGGGCATGTGACAATTCCGTCGATCGTTCCTGTCTCCATGGAGAGGTACACGTCTCCCAGGGGCATGAAAACCGGTTCGGCGCCCAGGGCTTTGATGTAATTGGTCTGTTGGCCTCCCGGGGATCGGATTCGAAGCCCTTTCACGTCTTCAAGACTTTTGACGGGTTTCCGGGTCCACAGGAAGGCCTGGATGCAGCCGTTCAGCTCGATCATCTTCACCCCAGGGAATTCCTGTTTCAGAATTTTTTCGTACATGGCATTCCCTATGTCTGTACCCACCTCTTTCCCGTTGACCCAGGCGGCCGAGGAGAGGACGTCGCTCAGAGGGAAACGGCCGGGAGTCCAGGTGGCGGTGAAATACCCCATGTCCGAGAGCCCCTTGGCGACGATGTCGTAGTGCTCAGGGCCGCTTCCGAGGGCTGCTCCTGCATACATCGTGTAGGTAATGCGGCCGTTGCTGCGTTTCTTGAGTTCCTCGAGCATGGGTATCCAAACCGTCGTCACCTCCCGACTCACAGGTGGATGCCACGTGCTGAACCGAATGTTCATGGTAGACTTGGATTGAGCCAAGGCGGCGGTGGGCAAAACAAAAACAGCCGCCAGCAACAACACGACAAACGCCAGAAAAACTTTCTTCATCTTAAGATCCCTCCTTTACTGTGAAAAGATTCGACCATCCCAGGGACAGCCTCTCAATGCCGGTGTTTGAGCTCCAAGCACCCTTTCAGGGCGCTTCACCCGACTCAACATCCCTCCCGCACTTTTCGTGGCCATTCTAGCGGGGGGCTAGGAACCCGTCAACCGGTAAAGCATTTTTCGCGACACTTCAGTCCTTTCAAACACTTTTGCGCCGGATCCATTCTTGATGGTTCTGACTCTCCCGAAAGCCAACTCGCTATCATTGCTCCAAACCCGCCTTCCACTTCAGGGGTTCCTCTTGCTCAACGAAAGAATGGCTTCCACGATCTTCTGGTACCCGGTGCAGCGGCAAAGGTTCCCGGAGACGGCCTTTCTTGCATCCTCCTCCCCGGGTCTCGGATTCTTGGCCAAGAGGCTCTTTGCCGAGAGGATCATGCCCGGTGTGCAGTACCCGCACTGGATCGCCCCTTTTTCCACAAATGCCTGTTGGATGGGGTGCGGGGTTTCCGCGGTACCGAGCCCTTCAATGGTCAGGATGTCTTTCCCGTCGGCCTGCACGGCGAGGACAAGGCAGGAGTTGACGGGGTCTCCGTCCAGAATCACGGTGCAGGATCCGCAATCCCCCACGTGGCAGCCCGCCTTTGTACCCGTGAGCCCCAGCTTTTCCCGGATGACCTCCAGGAGCGTCTCGCAGGGTTCCACGTTGATCTCATGAAGCTTGTGATTTACGATGATGCGGATCGTTCTTTTCATTGCATGGCTCGCTCCACAGCTTCTGTCAGCGCTCTTTCCGTTAACACAGCCACCATGGCCCGCCGATAGTCGGCGGAACCTCTGAAATCATCAATAGGCATGCTGTCTCGCGCGGCCGCCTCCCCAGCTTCTCGGAAGAGGGGGATGCATGGTTGTTCTCCGGCAAGGAGCTCTTCCGCGGAACGGGCCCTCAGGGGCTTTGGCGCTACGGCCCCGAGAACGATGCCGGAAGAGCGAATAGCGCTTCTCGTCTCGTCGAGGGAAACAAAGGCTGCAACGCTCACAATAGAGATCTCAAGGGCCCTTCTCTTTCCAAGCTTGATGTAGCTGGAACCTGAGCATGGAGGAGGCCTTTCGATCAACACCCTTGTCAGGATTTCATCGGGTTTCATCACCGTGAGACCGGGTCCGAGGAAGAAATCATCCATGGAAACGCGCCTTTCCCCGGAATCGCTCTTCAGAATCACGCGGGCATGGCAAGCCATGAGGGCAGGGGGTAGATCCGCCGCCGGGCGGGCTGTCACAAGGTTTCCTCCGATGGTGGCGAGATTTCTTATGAGAGGTGATCCGAGCGAGCCGGCAGCGATGCCGACGGCTCTGAACAACGACGCGATCTCTTGAGAATCCGCCACAAAGGCGGCGGTGCTGCATGCGCCCACCTGCAGAAGATCATCAGACCAAGAAATTCCCCTCAGTTCCTTGACTTTTCCGAGGGAGACCACATTCGGCGGAGAGAGCTTCCCTTTCTTCATGTTGACAAGAAGATCCGTTCCCCCTGCAATAGGTCTGGCCCTCTCCCCAAGATCGCCCATAACCCGGCAGGCCTCTTCGAGGGTTCCAGGTTCGTGATAGTCGAAGTCCGGTAATCGCATAGATGACAACTCGGTCCACGGCTCAAGGCACACGGCTCAGGGCGACACCTCTCATGGGCATGCATTTCCTTTCACCTTGCGCCGTGTGTCTTACGCCGGTTTTTATCTCAACCCGTCCTCTTTCTTGGCCTCTTCCTTCTTCAGCCCTCCGATGCGCGGATGGGGTCTCCCGCAATCCGTCACCACCAGAGCGACGAGGATTTCGTCAGCCCGGGGAGCATCTTCCACACGTACGGACATGGCATCAAAATGGGATCGAACGAACGCTGCGTCCTTGTAATGAATCGGCACGTCGATTTCCGTCCCCATGCCTCCCATCTTCTTGGCCGACGGAATGATGGCTTTCCCTCCGCCAACGGCATTCCGAAAGGGTGTTCCGAGCTTGGGATGAAGAATGGCGCCTGCGTGCTCTCTTTCTCCGGCTTCTCCGACAATGGCCGCTTTGCCGTAACTCTCCGCTTTTTCAGGCGGGATGCCCAAGGCCTCCACGGCCATTTTGCCAAGAATGCCTCCCAACTCTTCCCCGATGTCAACAAGGGGAGTCAGGTCTTCCGCGTACTTGCCTGCAAAGGGATTCTTGATCACGGCAACGGCTGCGGCCCTTTTGCCGGGGCGGTCGATCTTACGACCCCCTTCGGTGTGAATTTCTTCCAGAATGGTGACGTATTTTCTCACTTCCATGGTTTGTACCTCCCTGTGAAAAGTGTTCAGCGTTCAGTGTTCAGGGAAGAGTGAATCTTCTTCAGCCAACTTCGACCAGTCTATCCCTAAAATAGGGCGTCATCCCGACCTTGCCCTGAACGGACACAAAGGCGCCGAGAATGACCTCTCTTGAGATCAGGTCCTGCGCACGCTTCAGAGCCTGTTCAACGGCCATGATCTTTACGGCCTCGCTGAGCGTTCCTACCCCGACCGTGACAGGAATGCCCGGAATGTCCGTGTAGGGATCTACGTCGTCGGCAGCGCGTTGGATGACGTGCCCATCCTCCACAAAGGAGGCGTTGGCAACGGCCGTGGCTGCCGCGTCGGCAAAGGAAGCGTTGTGTGCCACCGTGGTGACTGCCGAAGCAATGCCCCTGGTCAAACTTCTTCCTGCCAATCCGCTTGTGGCGACCCCCCAGGATTCGCATTCACATCCCAGGGCGATGACATGTGAAATCTTCTGAGAGCCGACTTCGGGCCTGATTCCCACGGTGACGGATTCATCGGCCTGAAGCCTGACGGCGATATCTCCTCCATTCTCCACTACAACCTTGGTCATGCCCCGGGCAAAGAGAAACTCGGCGACCCCGTCCGCGATGGCGCCGGCGACGGCCGCCATGGGGGTAAGATCCTTGTCCCCAATAGAGGAAACACTCTCGATCATCCGTCTCACCAAGAAATTTTTTTTCCCGGCCATGGATCTATGGAATCGCATCCCTTTTGAGCGGGCGTCTTCAGCTACCGTCTCCAGAAAAACGAAGGATTCTTCAGCGGCCCGAACGGCCATGTCCGTCTGGGGGACCTTGCCCACAGAGGCGGTGATGACAAGTTTCATGGGACCGCATTCAGCCAGAACACTTCCTCCTTGCAACCTGTGAATGGTTCGTTCCACGATCCCTCAGTCCAAAACCTTTGGAGGATGAAACGGTCTCATCGCCTCGAGGTGACCGCCCATCTTTTCGTAGTCTCCAAGTTCCATCGTGTACTCGATGGGGCAGATTGTGGCGGGAGTAGGGGTCCAGTAGAAGAAACCGCCTTTGACCCGCTGCACATCCACCATGAAGTTGATTCCACCTCCGGGCAGGATGAATGCGGGGGCCCCTCCCACGGTGAGGTGAGCTTTTCCCCGGTGCACCGCTTGAGTGAGCTTCACGGGATACAGTACGACTCCTGCTCTTGCGCTTCCACCGGCCCCGCCCATGTAAAGCGCGGAAACAAGGGAAGGCTCGCAACTCGCTGAAATTGCCTTCACAGCATCGCGGGCAGCGGCGCTGAGAGGGATCTCTTTCAAAGTGAGATTCTCCTGGAGCTCGAACATGGCCGCCTTTTGTCCCGTGGTTTCCGTTATCAGGATTTTCATTCCTGCTCTGGCAACTTGCCTGTCGATGCGGGCTATGATGTCTTCGGGGCGGATGATCGAGGTTCCCCCCCACCCCTTCCCGTGGTCGCCGAAATATCGGCCGGGCGTGCTTGCCCTGAACTTCAACTTCACCCCTGATGCTTTCGCGCCCGCAAAGCGGCCGGCCGCATGCTCACTCATCAGTCCTGTCAGGTGGGAATCGAGGATGATCGCTTCGTCCGCGGCTCCCTTGAGAAGGGGCGAAAAAAGGCCGAGGGTTGCGCTTCCACAACCGACCCTCATGTTCTCGGGCTTCAGGCCGTCAATGACGGGAGGTTGTCCCACCTGGATCTCTATACGGCTTCCTCCTTCGACCTTCA
>JAWOJI010000404.1:0-4989 GCA_046481735.1 Desulfatiglandales bacterium
TACGATGAGTACTGGTATTTCGCAGCCAGCGTCCAGCCGACGAAAGGGAAAGCTGGAGATCGCGGCGCCTTTCTCCCCATGAATTTTCTATTCGATATCCATAACCCGAATGACTTTCCTGTTCTCCTGGATGGGATCACTTACACGGTGGCCTTTGACAAGGATTTTGAGGTCATTACCACCAACGTCAACGACTTGTATTGGATTCCTGCAAACAAGACGAGCCAGGTCAGGGTGAGCACCCTCATTACGGTTCGGTCCGCGCTGACAGGTTTGCTCCTCGCCAATGCGACTGCTTTAAAACAGAGAGGCTGGGATGCTTGGGCAACCCTCGAGAAGTGGTGGAATGGGGTGCCTGACCTATCCGTACCCGTGACGGTCAAGAATGCAGCCTTCACTTTCAAGGCCGACGGGCTGCTCAAGGTCGTTCCATTCGAAGCCACAGTCCCTTAATTTTCAATGGATTTTGAGGTCCCTTGCCTGAAAAAGGCGAGGGGCTTTTTTCTTACCCCTCCCATGAGAACATACCTCTCCCCTGCCATTATCATGAGAGTCAAAGATTTAGGAGAGTCGGATCTCCTGGTAACCTTCATCACCCCACAAAAAGGCCGGTTGAAGGGCGTAGCCAAAGGGGCGAGGAAAAGCCGGGAACGATTTGTCAACGCCCTCGATCTTTTTTCCCTGGTAACCATGGAATACAGTCATGGACGGCAGGGAAACCTGGTGTTTCTTCACTCTGCCAGGCTCGTGGATGCCTACCCCGGATTGAGGACCGATTTTCCCTCTCTGTCCAAAGCGAGCTACATGATTGAGCTCACAGAAGCGCTCTTTCCTTCAGGAGTCGCGGAGCCCCGGATGTTTGAACTTCTCAACATCTCATTGGACGCCCTTTCAAGGAGGGAGAAAAGCGACCTCATCCCCCTCATCTTTGAGTTCAAAGCCATGTCTCTAGGAGGGTACAGAATCGACGCCGGCAGATGTTCCAAATGCGGCAGGCCTTACCGACGCGAGGGAATCGCCGTTTTCGTGAGAGAGAGAGGAGGCATTGCCTGCCTCAAGTGCGCTCAGCCTTCCGCGAACTTCCCGACGCTCAAGCCCGAGAGTGCAGAAGCGATCGAAACCTTTCAGAATAGGACTTTCAGCGAACTCATGGAATTGAGTCTAGGCGTGGACATCATGAAAGAACTGAGGGTGGTGTTGAAGCTTCATCGCGAATACCGCCTTGAGCAAAGGCTGCGCACCTCGAAATACGTGGAGTGATGAACTCGTCCTCCCTATCCCATTTCCTGCAAGACGTTCAATATCTCCGCCGTCAATTCATCGCTGTCAAACGCAAACGAGACCGTTCCTTCGCGCACCTCAAAGCTGAGAAGCTCCGCGTGATAGTCTGCGGCCACTTCCAGGAGCACCTTCCTGAAATTCAAAACCTCGGGATGATCCTCCCTGTTGACGTTTTTGTCGAACAGATCCACCTCGATCACGCCCGCCATCTTCTACCCTCCCATGTTTCCAGTACGCATACCTAGCTTTTCTCGCAACGAAAATCCAGCAGATTTGTCATTGCCTTGTGCCTCGCGCCCTGCGCCTGGCACCGCTTCCTATTTCTTGACATGCCCTCCGCCGGGTGGTAGTTTCGGTTCCTTCAAAACCACCAGGTATCTTCGACCCATCGAGGACATTCATGAACTTTCAGGAACTCATCATGACCTTGGAAAGATTCTGGTCGGACAGGGGATGCGTCATTCAGCAGCCCTACGACCTCGAAGTCGGTGCAGGAACCTTCAATCCGGCAACCCTTCTCCGGTCCCTCGGCCCGGAACCTTGGTCCGTGGCCTATGTGGAACCCTCCAGAAGGCCGACCGACGGTCGATACGGCGAAAACCCCAATCGTCTCGGCCACTACTACCAGTACCAGGTCATCATCAAACCTTCCCCCTTGGAGATCCAGGAATTCTACCTGGACAGCCTCAAGGCATTGGGGATCGATCCCCTGGATCACGATATCCGATTTGTTGAAGACGACTGGGAGTCCCCAACTCTGGGGGCTTCAGGCCTGGGCTGGGAGGTGTGGCTCGACGGCATGGAAATCACCCAGTTCACCTACTTCCAACAAGCTGGCAGCATCAGGCTTGACCCCATTTCCGTGGAGATCACCTACGGATTGGAACGGATCGCCATGTACCTCCAGCAAAAGGAAAGCGTCTATGATCTCCGGTGGAACGACAGGATCACTTACGGTGATGTGCACAGGAAGGGAGAGTGGGAGCTTTCGGTTTACAGCTTTGAACTGGCTGACGTAGAAATGCTTTTGAAAATGTTTCAAATGTGCGAAAAGGAATCGATCCGGGTCAGTGAGAAAAAAATTGTCCTCCCAGCCTATGATTACTGTTTGAAATGCTCTCACATCTTTAACATTTTAGACGCTCGCGGTGCAATCAGCGTTGCCGAGAGGACGAAATACATCGAACGGATTCGCAACCTGGCTCGTTTGGCGGCCAGGAACTATCTGGACCAGAGGGAAGAGATGGGCTTTCCTCTCTTGAACAAAACAATGGACGGTAAGAATCATGCCTTCTGAACTGCTTTTTGAAATCGGATCCGAGGAAATCCCCTCCGGCTATTTGGACGACGCTCTGCGTGCCCTGAAATCGCTCGCCCAATCATCTTTCAAGGAATACCGCATCGGAGGTTCGGAGGATCTAAAGGTATTCGGAACACCGAGGCGCCTCGTCCTCGTGGCCGCCGCGTTGGAGGACTTTCAGGAGGATGCGGTTCACGAGGTCACCGGACCCCCTAAGAGCGCGGCCTTTGACAGTCACGGAATTCCGACCAAGGCGGCTCTCGGTTTTGCTGCGAAACACGGCCTCGCCGTGGACCAACTCCAGGTGATCGCAACCCCCAAGGGAGAATATCTGCATGTTCTTCGCACGACCCCGGGTCGACCGACCATAGAGGTTTTGCCCGAGATTCTGACCAAACTCACGGCCCACATTCCCTGGCCCAAATCCATGCGCTGGGGAAAACAGTCCTTTTCTTTTGTGAGACCCATTCACTGGATTGTCGCTCTCTTCGGCGGCAGGGTCGTCCCCGTCGAAATAGCCGGGATCAAGAGCGGCAGCATGACAAGGGGTCATCGATTCATGTCGCCCAATGGTTTAACCGTAACCGGTTTCAAGGAATTTGAAGAGGAACTCAAGGCACGCTACGTTTTCATCGACGGCGCTGTGAGGGCCCGGGAAATAGCAGGGGCCGCAAAGACCGTTGCGGAGGCCTTTTCCGGTTCACCGATGATCGACCCGGAGCTCCTTGCCACCGTTTCGAACATGGTGGAATATCCGTCAGCCCTCTGCGGTTCCTTTGACCCGGCCTATCTCGGCATCCCCGCCCCGGTGCTGATCACGGCCATGAAGAAGCACCAGAAGTATTTCGCCGTCCAGGACCGATCGGGCAGGCTGATGCCGAATTTCGTGGCCGTCAACAACACCATGGCCCGCGATCAAGAGGTGGTTCGAAAAGGCCACGAGAGGGTTCTGAGAGCGCGCCTTTCGGATGCGAGTTTCTTTTTCCGGGAAGACAGGAAGAAGCCCCTGGAAGCCAGGCTCCAAGAACTGAAGGGGGTTATTTATCAGGCCCAACTCGGAACTTCCCATGCCAAGGTGGAACGGTTTGCCAGGCTGGCCGGGTTTCTGGCAAGGCGGGCGGCGCCCGACAAAATCGACAGCGTCGAGCTCGCTGCCAGGCTTGCCAAATGCGACCTGGTAACGGGTATGGTTACGGAATTCCCGGATCTTCAGGGAATTATGGGCATGGAGTATGCCCGCCTGGACGGACATCCCGAGGAAGTGTGTCTGGCCGTCCGCGAACACTACCTGCCGGCTCGGGCCGGGGATGATCTTCCCTCCTCGGTGGTGGGCGCGCTGGTCGGCATCGCGGACCGGATGGACACCATCGTTGGTTTCTTCGCCATTGGATCCGAGCCCACAGGTGCAGCCGATCCTTTTGCTCTGCGCAGGCACGCGCTGGCGGTTCTCCGCATTATCGAGCACTGGGACTGGAGGATCTCCCTGAGTGATTTTATCGCAGAATCCGTTTCCCTGCTGGCCGCGGAAATTTCATTGAACAAGGAGAATACCTTCAACGGAGTCAAGGATTTCTTCAGAGAGCGGTACAAACAGATGATGCTCAGATCCGAGTATCCCTCCGATCTGGTCGAAGCGGTCATTTCCGTTGAATTTGATTATATCGGTCAGTTGCGACCCAGGTGCGATCAACTGCAGAAGTTTATCCAGGAGTTCGCGGAGTTCGAATCCCTGGCCCTCACTTTTAAGCGGGTAACGAACATCCTCAAGAACCAGAGTGTCGCCTCCGGCGTAGACCCTGCTCTTTTCAAGGAATCCTGCGAAGCAGGCCTGCTTCAAGCCTACCGGAGCGTGAAGGATGATATTGAAATCCTGATCCAGGCAAAGAACTACGCAGACGCGCTCAATCTGATGGCCGGGCTGAAAGAGCCGGTCGATGCCTTTTTCGAAGGCGTGGAAATTCTTACCAAGGAAAATGAGGCGATCAAGAATAACCGCATCGCGTTGCTCCAAGAGCTGAGCCTTCTTTTCCTCAAGGTCGCCGATTTTTCAAAATTCTCCGTGTGATGAAGTCTGCGTTCGCAGATTTCATACAACGCCCCTTCAGGGCTCCGATCACGGCAAGGGCAAAGGGACAAGAGATCTCTTCTCTGTACGACTACCTTTCGATTCGTTGAGATTCTATTCAGCATTTGTGCTGGTGTCTTCCATACAATTTTCTTTCTTGGAATTTTGGTCATTCGAATTTGTTTCGAATTTCGGATTTCGTGCTTCGGATTTGGTTGCGGCTGCGCCGCGCTGTGCCCTCTGCCTTTGTGGTGAGTCCCGCTCACCCTGCCCATCTCTTAACGAGCGCGGCGTTTCTTAATCAGCACGTAGAGTTCCCCCTCGTGTTTCATGTGACCTGCCG
>JAWOJI010000026.1:0-18204 GCA_046481735.1 Desulfatiglandales bacterium
AACAGGGTCGTTTTGTCATACACCGCGCTGTGGCGTATGATGTTGATCCCCCAGGCCCTGATACCCCCTGCATATTGTTTGGTCACGTCAAAAGGCTTGCCCGGCCGGTTGCCCGTGTAGTTCCAGGTAGTGGCCTTGCAAAGGCCTCCCTGCCAGCCCGTGTTTCCGATCAAGGCATTGACCGTGTACCAGGCTGTCACATTGTAGAAGCCGCCGGTGTGCTGGGACACGCCGCGGTGCAGGTCTGCCACCGCCTTCTTGCCGTGGCTGGTGAACTCCTTTGCAATCTCCTGCACATCCGAAGCCCGTACCCCGGCAAGCTCGCACCACCCATCGAAATCCCTCACCCTCGAAGCCTCGTAAATGACCTGGAGCACACTCTTCACCCGGATGCCGTTTTCCGTGAACGTGTCCACGAACAGTTCCCCTTCTACGGCGTTTGTTTCATCGTTGGGGTCGAAGGAAAGATAGGTCGTGTCGGCCTTGGTGACAAAAGGGTCGAATTCCCAAGATGAGCCGTCTTTTCCGGACCTGTTCTCTTTGGGCCTGCCCAGGTCGGAGCCACGCAGGAATTTTCCCGGTGTTCCGTCCTCGTTAATCCTTACCAGCCATGCAGCCTGGCTCCACGTGGGCTCCTTGTCCTGCCTGGAAGCGGCTTTGTTTACATTGGCCAGGTACTTGGCATCGTAACGCTTGTTGTCGATGATCCACTGAATCATGGCCAAGGCTATGGCGGGCACGCCGTTCACCGGCTCCACGGGCAGCCACTTCCAGGCTCTCGATGCGGTCTTGGAGCAGCGAGGATCGATAACCGCGATCTTCATGCGGCCGTCCACCGTCCCTTCCGTGACTTTCTGAGCCCTCAAGGGCGGTCCGTAATTCGCCTCAAAAGGATTGGCGCCCACGAAAATGCAGAATTCCGCATTTCCCGTGTCCGCCTGCCAGTAAAATTTGCTTCCCCCCGTGAATTTTCCCTCCACGAACTGGTCGCTCATGAGCTTTCCCGCAAAGTAAAGCGACCCCTGGCACACGGTGGTGTGGCCATGGTAGTTCACGGAGCCGCATGCCTTGCTGAAAAAATCCTTGATCAAATCACCGCGGCCGTTTTTTATGCGGCCCCAGTTGAAGCAGAATTGGTTGTTTTTAGGTCCCAGGTCCGGATGGTCCGGGTCGACGAGGTAGTGAAGGTTGTCCGCATGCTTTGATTTGTATTCTTCTATGGTCATCTTCTTTGAGGCAACCAGGGCCGCGTCTGAACCGAGGGCTTGTGCAACGGCAGGATCCCTGAGCGCCACGATGTCCTTCAGACCCTCCACGTTTCCCTCCCCGAACAGGTTGCCGCCGTTGACGATCTCCTCCACGGCCTGCTCAAAAGGAATGGTCTTCCACTTGTTCTCCCCGCGCTTTCCGGTGCGCTTGAGAACCTTGACAATTCGATATGGGTCATAGAGGGCCTGGATCCCTGCCTGGCCTTTTGGGCAAAGGGAACCTTCGATGAGCGCAGCCTCAGCAATGGGCGTCTTTTCAGGGATGTGGGGCGTCAGGACCCATGGATTGTAAGGGTTGCCGTCGATCTTGGCCGCCATCCCGTCCACCAGCTTCACCTTGATCCCGCAGTTGGTGTTGCACTGCTGGCAGGCAGTGTAGATTTGGTTTTCGGGCAGGTGGTGAACATAGGGACCGGCTTGATCGTCATAAGCGCCCATGTTTCCCACTGCGCCGGACCAGCGCGGCATTGCACTCCAGGCTGCCAGGGTTCCTCCCAGAAGAGCGGAACATTTCAAGAAATCACGGCGATCCATTCCTTTCCCGGTTTCTTCCTTCAAAGGCTTTCTTCTATCTTGCTTCATGAGCGTTTCCTCCATTCCATCCCGGCAGAACCGGAAGGTACCTTATGCCTAGCACAAAGGCAATCAGGCCGATTGAGACGATCCAGGCGCTGACCATCCATTCGTTGAGGTTTGGCTTGTAATCTGTGGTCAAGCGCGCGTGGGAAAAGGCCGCTTCTAAACCTTCGAGCTTGTAAACCGCCAGATCGGAAACAACAAAGTTGTACCGGACGGCTATGAAGGTGGCAAAAATCAGGAAGCAGGCCCAGCTCACAGCCTTCGGATTGCGTATGCCGAAGATCAGAAGGCCTAAAGGGATAAGGCTGCCGATGAGCAGGTGCACGACCCAGAAGACCCAGGCGCCTTGCCCTTTGACCATCAGGTCCAGGCTGGTGACGATACTGGTCGTAGCGGTCTGGTACCCGACAAAGAATTGCATGGCTTCCAAAACAAGAAACACGGCCAGGAGGAAGAGGATGACTTTGCCGAGATCGAGACATAGCCGGTCTTCCTGGCACACGCCGTCCGGGTTGAGGGGGTCCTTTTGCCGGAACACGTGGGTCAGGAAGGCCACCAGGGCGCCCCCTGAAAGAAGGGCCGCCACCACGAAGAGAAGAGGGGTCAGGGCGCTGTTCCAGATGGGCCGGTTCATGAGAATGGCGAAGAAAGCGCCGTTGGCGCCGTAAAAAAGGAGCCCCACAGGAAGGCTGATCCATGCGATGATGTGAACCCACCGATCGTCGCGCCGTCTCATTTCTTCCGTATAGGTTGTCTGCCCAAGAGCAAGAAGGGCATAGATTCTAGCTATCAAGCCCTTGTTTTCATTGGCCCGGCGGATGAGCCCGCCCCGAACCAGCAGAAAGGTCTTGACCGCGTAAAGGAGCAGCATGGAGTTGAAGAAGATAAACCCCCAAAGCATGATGGAGGTGAAGCTGGGGGTTATGAAAAACTGGTAAAAGGCCCTGTGCATGGTCCCCAGGTCCAAAAGGATGAACTGGACCTCGCAAACGAGAGCGATCAACACCACAAAGGCGGAAAGAGGCGCGATTCCCTCAAAGTGCTTCAGATTCAGCACATAGGTGAGAATCGTTACCAGGAAGGCCCCGGCCGAGAGGCCGAGGAAAAAGAGGTAGAAGGCGACCCAGAGGCCCCAGGGGACATAGGAGCCGAAAGCCACCGGACTGAGCCCGAAAGCCAGCCGCTGGTATATTCCATAGACCCCGAAGGCCAACCCTACAAGGGCAAGCACGATCAATCGGCGAAACCATTTGGTATTCATTTTTGGATTCCTCCCTTCACGCCAGGTAGTAAACAGAGGGCTTGGTCCCAAGTTCATCTTTGAGCCGGTACACCCTGGGGGAACTCATCAGTTCATAGACCAGGCTTTCCGGATCATTGCGGTTTCCGAAAAAGGTGGACCGGCCCACACACGACGTCACGCAAGTGGGCAGCATGCCCACCGCAAGACGGTGCATGCAGAAGTGGCACTTCCTGGCATTCCCGATGGGCGACCCCTTGCCGCGTTGGGGCCACTTTTTCTTATACTCGGCTGCAGGCGTCGCCTCGTAAGCCCCCGCAGCAGCCTTGCGTCCGAAAATGACACCGTCCGCATCAGGGGTGGCCTTGGTATACCATTCGCCGAAATCAGAAGTCCTCGCCGAATAAGGGCACGCCACTAAACAATAACGGCATCCGATGCACCGGTTGTAGTCAACTACGGTTATGCCTTGCTTGTTCTGATAGGTTGCGGTGACCGGGCAAACCTTGACGCACGGCGGGTTCTGACACTGCAGGCACGGACGGGGCACAAAACGTCTTCTCACCTCCGGATACCGGCCGATTTCTTCCTCCATAACCGGCCGGTATACGACACCCGGGGGCAATTTGTTCTCCGCCACACAGGCCACCGTACAGGCATGACAGCCGATGCATTTTGCCAGGTCAATGACCATGGCCCACTTGACGGCATCCGCATCTCCTGCCAGCGCGCGCTTGAGATCCCTTTGCATGCGCACGAGAAAATCTTCCTGGGGCAAGATTCTAGCCATAACATCCTCCTCGCTCAGGTTACTTCAGACCAACTATTCCAACAGATCCGGTTGCGGTCCCTTCTTCACGGCGTTGTTCAGTGCGCCCCGCAGGTAGTAGAGAAGATCTTCCCACTCCACCGGCTTCGAAAAACATGCGTCAATGTAATGGCTTAACGCTTCCTTCAATTCAGGGTGAAAACTGCGGCCCGACAGAACGATGATGCACAGACCAGGGTTGTGCTTCCGGAGTTCCTTAAGGGATCGGTTGCTTACTGAGACTAAATCGAGATCTAATATAAGTGCTCGGACCGGCCATTCTCCCAGAAGCCGGGGAAGGTCCTCCATCGATTGGAAAGATTGAACCCGGTAATGTTCTTCCTCCAACACGGAACGCAGCTCTCCGTATTGGTTTTTGTACGGATCAAGAACAGCAACGGTCTTTTCAACGTCCATTCCTTGCCCTGGTTGTTGTGCCGCGAACCGCTTCATCAGGTTTTGTTGCAACGCAAGGATTGTGCCGTTTAGAACAAAAAGGGCTTCATCTTTGGGAATGACCCGTAACTTATCAAATTCCCACATGATTTCCTTCGGACCAAATTTCAAATCATGTGACCCCGTGTCGTCAATCTGTTTCCTCTTGCCTGTAAAACACAAAATGCCCTATCGCATTTGTCCTAAAACAGGACACAGAATCCTCCGACTTTTATTTTTATTGAAATTTTGAAGAGTTAAACGTGTCACGAAAAAAGACATGGTCTCGGTATCAAGGAGGGGAAAAGGATTCAGTGGGCCAAAGGCTTGGATATGCCGTATCGTTTAAGCTTTTGATACAGCGTGTTTCTGCTGATGCCTAATTGCTTTGCAGCCTCTTTCTTGTTCCACCCACACTTGTCGAGGGTGCCGGTCAAAAGGTCTTTTTCATTTTCCGCGATCGTTGAAAGCCGCGCCGATTCACGGGAAGGTGCGGAGGAACCGTTTGATTTCACCAAGGCAGATGGAAGATCCGAGATCTCGACGGTATTGCCCTTCGCCAGAACAACAGCATGTTCAACACTGTTCTCCAGTTCCCGCACATTTCCCGACCATTCATAGTTGAGAAGTATCCGCATGGCCTCAGGGTTGTATTCTCCAATCTTTTTCTCTTGTTCTGCAACAAACAGGCTCAGAAAGTGCCTGGCAAGCAAAGGGATATCGTTTCGCCTTTCCCTCAACGGAGGCAGGTGTATGGGAATCACGTTCAGGCGGTAATAAAGATCCTCCCTGAATCGGCCGACCTTGACCTCCTGCAGAAGGTCCTTGTTGGTCGCCGCCAAGATACGCACGTTCACGGTCAGGCTTTTCTCGCCTCCCAGGCGTTCAAACCTCTGGGTTTGAAGCACCCTCAAGAGCTTGACCTGAGCGGAGGGAGATATCTCGCCGATCTCGTCAAGGAAAACAGTGCCCCCGTCCGCCTGCTCGAAGCGACCGATCTTCTGACGTGTGGCCCCTGTATAAGCCCCCTTTTCATGACCGAAAAGCTCGCTCTCTAAAAGGGTCTCGGGATAGGCGGAACAGTCAATCACCACAAAAGGCTTTTCCTTCCTGGGGCTCAACCGGTGTATCGCCCTGGCCACCATCTCTTTGCCGGTGCCGCTCTCTCCCTGGATGAGAACCGTTGCATCCGTCGG
This sequence comes from Desulfatiglandales bacterium, assembly GCA_046481735.1. Classification (GTDB taxonomy): domain Bacteria; phylum Desulfobacterota; class DSM-4660; order Desulfatiglandales; family HGW-15; genus JAFGDM01. The sequence goes on from JAWOJI010000026.1 coordinate 5,527, forward strand.
CGCCACATTCTCGACCAACCTGTAAATCCCCTGCATTTTGGCATCCCTGCCCACAATCCCGCAAAAGTCCGACGACGCTTCAACGCGATGATGCATTTCCTGCAACTCCTCTTCATCGCGCAAAGCCCGTCCGATCACCCCCACGGATTGACTGAGAATCATGCAAATCGCGTCAATGTCCTTTGCATCGCATCCGCAGACTTCCCGGCACATCACAAGCAAGGCACCCGCCGGCTGTTCTTCGTGATGAATCGGAACAATGATGGACGGCGAGCCTGATTGAATCTCGACAGGAAGAATCGCTTCGAATTTTTCTGAAAGCACGGGGGCTTTCTGATCCTGAAGAAAACCCAGAAGCTCGTCTGCATGCTTTTTATCCCCCGTAAATCTCCCCCCCTCTTCTTTGAGGATAAACAGCCGGTCTCGTTTTGTGGGAAGGAGCAGCAAAACCATGGGAGAAGCGCATGGGAGCATGGCCCGGAGCCTGCTGAGCAGGCGTGCGCCGATTTCGTCCAGGCTTCGTAAGGATCCGATTTCTTGCACCATTCTACAGAAATTTCGCGTTTGCTGATTGGCCCGTTCCAGTTCGATCGCTTTTGCCTCCAGCCTGGTCGTATAGTCCTCGACGCGTGCCGCCATCCGGTTAAAAGCCTCGGCAAGTCTGCTAACTTCGTCCTCTCCATGAACGGCCACCCGGGTCCCCCATTCCCCTTGATCCAGCTTCTCTGTGGCGGACGCAAGGGCCGCCAAGGGAGTGGTCACGCGCCTGAGGTAAAAGAGGGCTCCTGAGACAGATACAACAAGAATCGTCAAGGTAAGGATGCCCATTTGAAGCCAGAGCCGCGCCACCTTGTTTTGGTAAGGTTTTTCCCACAACCCCAGCCTCAGAACCCCCGCCTTTCCCTCAAACACGGGCCACGCCACATCGAGGTAATGGCCTCCTTGAACGGAAACAATCCTCTGAAGACGGCTTTCACCTTTTTCGCCGACCCGATTGACCGCCGGGAGCTGTGACGGGATTCCGCCGGGAAACGTGTGAGCCAGGATATCGTCCCCTCTTTGGATGAAGAGATAGGCGAGCTCGCTGTGGCTGTGCATGTGGTTGTCCAGCGTCTTTTGCAGGGCCACAAGATCATTGATGAGGATTTTCTCCGCCGCCTCCAGAGCCATCGCCTGAGCGATGCTTTCCCCCTGGATACTCATGGTCTCAAGAAGGCTTGCACTGTACCTCTGGCTCGCCAGGATGGAAATGAGCAACCCGCTTCCAACCACAAGCCCTGAGACGGCCAGGATAAGCTTGCTTCTAAGGCTTTTCATGCCCATAGACTTTCCCCTGAGAAAAAGCGAGCATCTCCTCGACCCTTTCGAGCTTTTCAAACCATTCCCTGGGAGGCGGGATGAAACGGTCAATTTTCAACCCTACTAGGATTTGGCGGCCCTCAGGGTCATGGTGCATGTTGAACAAGGCCAGGCCAACCTGCTCTCTCTCATGTTCCGGGAAATAGCGGGATGCCACAATCGGAGGAATCGGGTAGGGTTCGGAGCGTTTGACCACCCGGGCTGAAGCAGTGAGTGCAGGATTTGTGCTTTCATAATACTCCCAGATGAGGCTGTCGACCGCTGCACCGTCGACCAGACCTCTCGACACGGCCAGGATGGAATTGTCGTGGCTGTAGGTATAAATGATCTTGCCGAAATAGCTTTCCGGGCTCTGTCCCATCCGGCGCAACCAGAACGTGGGGACCAGTCTTCCGGTGTTGGATTCCGGATCCGTAAACGCAAAGGTTCGGCCCTCGAGATCGGCAAGACTGTTGAAGGCCTCGGCCTTAACAATCAGATAGGATTGGTAGAAATGCCGTCCCCCTGTCAGGGGAACGGCAATCGGCTCAAACCCGTGCTTTTTCGCGCCTGTGGCATAGGGCCCCGTACAAATGAACGCGATGTCAATCAGGCCTCTGCCCACGAGTTCATTGATTTCCCCATAGGTTTTTCGCTGAATGAATTCCGGCGCACGCCCGGTTTTCTTCCCCACATAAGTCAGGAGCGCACGATAATGCACGAAGGTCTCTTTCGGGGAGATCATGGCTCCTACTGCCACTCTCAATGCAGGCAACTCTTCTGTGCTCTTCTGCGAAGAGCCTTCAACAGAAATGGTCCTGGCAAAATCCACAACCGGGATTTCCGCATCCCGGCCGCAGTTCCACAATAGTGGCGAGATCGCCAGAAGACAGGCACAAAACCATTTCAAGCTTCGCCTGCTGCAAGGCACGTGTGAAATTGCTCGCATGTGCATACCCCTGTGACCGCGGAGCTTCTGCTGGCAATAGATCATTCTGGCGGGAATTCCCTATTACAGCGATAGAGTAATTGTTTTTCATCGCCTTCGCAATAGGCATTGTTTGCTGCACCGAAAACCTGGTTCTCAGAGCCGGGTCACAGAGCTTAACGGCTCTGCCTCATCGAATCAATTCATATTGGTTCTCCCACTGGGAGGGGCGGGTAATTTGATGATGCACCGTGTTCCCTGACCGGGGACAGGCTCGAGCCGCAGTTCACCAAGACTTTTTCTTGCTGCAAGTTCTGCAATGGAAAGACCGAAGCCGGTTCCATAAGGCTTTGAGGAGTAAAAAGGCACAAAGAGGTTGTCCATATCCTCTTGCCTGGTGGGTGTTCCGTTGTTGAAGATTTCTATTTCCACAAAGGAGGAATTTAGGCTGGACAGTTTTGAAGAAATCCTTATGTACGGGTTCTTGGGATCGACGGCCTCCAAGCTGTTCTCGAGAAGACAATAAAACATGATCTCAAGGTCCTGAGCTACGCCTCGCACATTGGGGTGTTCAGCGCTCAAGTTTGTGTCTATTCTGGCATCGTCTACCGGCTTGGTCGCCCTCAACTTTTCAAAAGCTCCTGAGATCAGTCCTTCCAACAAGACTTCCGAGAACTCCGGCGCCTTTTCAAACATTTCCGAGTACACCCCGGCATCCGCCACCATTCCCTCAAGTCGCCGGCTTTCGCCCAGCATGGCCTCGTAGGTCCTCCGGACAGGGCTGTCGGGATCTTCATTTCTCAGCAGCCTTATGATGTTTCCCCCGATGACGGTCAAAGGGTTTCGAATCTGGTGAGAGATTCCTTTGACGACTTCCATATCGCACTGAGAGGTAGCTTCGACGAATGCGTAGGTTTCGATGAGAAGACAGAAGTCTATCATTTTGTCGACGGCCGCCATGACGGTCTCCCGATCGGAAAGCGGGATCTCTTTTCTGATGATCTCCTGGCAGAACTGCCTCACGATAGAGTAACCGAGATTGATAATCCTTTTGTCCACATTGACTTCCACGTGGCGCAAACCGCTCCTCCAGAGATAGACGAGCAGGCTTTCAGTGAAGCCCTTCAGGAAAAGAGCTTCGAACCAGTGGGCCCACGCCGCCTTCAGGTGCCCCATGCCCTTTTCGTGCTCCAGAAACAACCTGGTCTCCGATATTTCATAGAAATATTGATAGAAATAGTTCGCAAAGGTTTCCTTTTTCTCAACTAAAATGGTCCTAAATTCGTCAAGTTTTTCCTCTTCTTCCGGCCGTAAACTGAGTTTGTCTTTAAACCAGGCCAATCTCTCCAGTGGAGCGGGTATGTCGCATTTCATGGGGAATCCTCTTAGTAGATTTGACCTTTATGATCACCTTCGGCTTGGGTAATTGCACGAACCAGCATTTCGCTGCATAGCATAAATTGCATTGAATCACAAAAAGCCGGCTCCATGGTTTCACAGCTTTCGGAGTCAGCTCGTCCTAGACATTCGCCCGATCCACTGCGCCAACTGCCGCGACCCTAAGAAGAGTGGATCTTTGCATCACCTCAGCGCCCCGAAAGGATTACCTGGGCGAAAACATCTCTTCGTGTTTCCACAACCTGTGGGGGGTCGTGGTCAAAGATAAAACAAGAACTTGCTCTTCTCCTTATCTTTGATGTCGGAACCTCAGTTTCTTGTTTGGTTCAGTCTTAGGAACCCGGCTAAAATATAAAGTATTTTTAGGCACTAAGTTCTCCTCGATTTTTTTTGCAGACCCGGAGAAGCTTCCTCAAAAGTGGGAATCGTTCTTAAGCAGTTTCTGACAAAATTTTTTATGTAGAAAGATCGGAACAATCGGTTCCGAGCCATTTTGGGCCACTATACAAAAAATCATGAATTTCAATAGATTACACCATTGGCATAAATCTCGCTGAGTTGCTTTTTAAGATTGTTGGCGGTGTTTTCCGAGGGATGGAGATCCTGGAAGGGGAAAAGCCCTTGAATCGGATGGTTATGTCCCCATATCCCTCCAACAGAAACCCCAAACAAGAGGAGGTTTATCTTATCGCATAGAAGGAGGAGGATAAATCAATAATGAGAAAACCGGACAGCGGAAAAAGTGCGTCCCTTGATAAGCCGCCCTGGGGCATTCTCTCCTGCATTGACCTTTACGAGTGCGATCCGCAGATCATTCGGAGCGCTGAGGCAATCAGGAAATTTGTTGTCGAGCTTTGCGATCTCATCGAAATGAAGCGGTTCGGAGAAACCCAGGTAGTTCACTTTGGCGAGGAGGATAGGGTGGCCGGATTCTCCATGACACAGCTCATCGAGACCTCTCTCATTTCCGCCCATTTTGCCAATCAGAGCAACACAACGTACCTGGATGTTTTTAGCTGCAAACCTTACGATCCCGATGTGGTAGCCCAATTTGCCAAGAAGTTTTTCAAAGCAAAGCGGGTGAAACGCCAGACCCTGAATCGGCAATAGAAGGATGATAAAGAAAAGAATCGTTACCGACCTCGATGAATGCAGGGTTCTCTGGAATTCCCTGGGACCGGTCCGCCATGTTTCGGATTTGTGGGAATTCCGGCTCTGCTTTCACAGGTGTTTTCAAAACCAGCCTTTCTTCCTTGTCTTGGAGGACAATCGCGGCCTGTTGGGCATGCTCCCTTTGTGCCGCCTGGCTAAGGAGGACACGTTTGTGTTCTTCCCGGGTGAAACGTGGCAGGGCAGAACATGGATCGAGCGGACTCCGATCTATTGCCGCGAGCAGGAAGTCCTGCCAGAGCTTCTGTCCGCGTGCCCTCCAAGAACCTACTTGAGATACATTGAGGCGGATGAAACCGATCCGCCTCCTGCTTTGGAGATCGACGAAATAGGGTATCTGCTGCATCCCCTTGAGCTTCAATTCGACATTCAAGGATATTACGAGCGTTTTAATCGGAAGAAATTCAAAGCCATCAAGAAAGAGATCGCATCAATTCTCTCCGCTGAATGCTCCTGGCATGTCAATCGGTTGACGGATTATGATGTCATGGTCAGGATGAATAGGGGCAGATTCGAGGATGAATCCTATTTTCACGATACCCGCTTCACGGAAGGTTTCAGGGATGTTGTTTTGTGGCTCCAAGACCGGGGTTGGCTCAGAATGGTGAGCCTCGAAATAGGAGGGGAAACTGCCGCCGTCGATCTGGGAGCTGTCTACGGCAATAGTTACGTGGTGTTCTTGGGAGGGACTCACCCTGATTTTCCCGGGGTAGCCAAAGCCATAAACATACACCACATAGAATCTGCATTTGAACAGGGATTTTCAAGGGTGGACTTTCTCTGCGGCGACTTTTACTGGAAAAAGCTTTGGCATCTGGATCCGCAGCCCCTTTACAAGTTCATTTCCCCGTGCCTCAAATCAGAGCTTCAACCCAAAGAAGGTTTGAGGGAAAATATGGATTTACTTGTTACGCAGACCGGTTTGAGCATGTCTGCATATTGAAAGGACAAACCCGAGAAGGATGAACAGGGAATCGTCAGCAATCCTTGTTGTTGGAACCACGCCCGATTATGTTGCACGACTGTACAGAGACGTATCGAGGCCTTTGCTCTTCTTGACGGCCGAACGCTTCAGAGATGATCCTAGGCTGACGGAAATCCCGCACTCGGACATTCTCTTCGCCCCACTTGACTCCCTCGAACCGACCTTGAAACGAGTGCTTGCCTTCCTGGCTGCAAGAGACGTCCGGCTTTCAGGCGTGGCCTGTTTTGATTGCGAGTCCTTGCTAACGGCCGCCCGGCTAGCGTCCCGGTTGCATCTCCCTTTCCCCTCGTGGCAGGCGATCGCCCGGTCCAGAAACAAGTTCGAAGCAAGAAGTACCTGGACAGCCATGGGAATAAATTCTCCTTATGCTTCCCTCTCCTCGGATTTTCAGGAAACTCTTCATTTCTTTCGCAGCCATGGGGAGAACGTCGTTTTAAAGCCCGTGTCAGGCAGCGGAAGTGAATTGCTTTTTCATTGTGCAGCTGAAGAGGAAGTAAAGAGTGCCGTTGCCACGATGGAAACCGAGCTTCCCCTGCGAGGGACAAACCCCCTGTTCGCCCCTTTTCCCGATCCAATGCATGGGCATGAGATCGATCCCTGCAAAAGCTGGATAGCAGAAGAATTCATTGCGGGAGAAGAGTTTAGTTGTGATTTTGTCTTCAGGGGTGGGGAAATCCTTCTTGTCCGCGAAACAGGGAAAGTGAAGGCAACGGATAAACCCTTCGGCAGCGTGCTCGCTTACACGTTCCCGCCTCTCTATCCCCAAAGCTTCAAGAAGGAGCGGCTTCTGGAAATCCTCAGGAAAGCCGTCCTTTCCCTCGGCTTTGATTGGGGCTTTTTCATGGCCGACTATGTGATCCGGGAGGGATTTCCTGTCCTGATTGAGTTGACCCCCCGACCGGGCGGAGATTCCATTCCCGATCTCGTCAAGATAGGCACAGGTCGCGACACCCTCGGACTGTATCTGGATTTTGCAGCAGGTGTCTTCAAAGCCCCTGAAGCCATCGACATGCGCCCCGAATCCTTTGCAAGCATCAACCTCTACGCTCCGAAGGAAGGAAGGATCATCGCACTGGACGGCAAGAAAATCAGGGACCTCTCTCACGTCAGGTATCTTTTTCTCAAGAAGAAGGAAGGAGACCGGGTTATCCTTCCCCCAAAGGATTACGACAACCGCCTCCTCGGCTATTGCATTGTGGCTGCAGAGCCCGGCAGTAACCTGATCGCTGAATGCCGCAGAATTGAAGACCTCCTCGTCGTCTCCATTGAATAATGGCGCCCATCTCCAAAAACCGCTTCTCTCACATGGCAGGTGTTTTGACGAACATCCTCAAGAACCGGGCGAAGCCCCTTCCCTCGCCTATGCTGGCGGCCTATGTCCGATCCATGTTGGATAAGCGCGATTTCCTTCTCGAAAGCGCGAACAAGTTCGGCACGCCCCAGTATCTCTTTGACGAGCCGGCCCTTGCCCAATCCCTTGCAAGCTTCCACAAAGCTTTCTCAAGGCATCTCCAGCGTTTCCGAATCCTCTACGCTGTCAAGAGCAATTCCCTTCCAGGGCTTTGCAAGTACGTGTCGGACGCAGGCTACGGCCTGGACGTGTCGAGCGGCCTGGAGCTTTCCCTAGCCCTTTCCCTCGGGTGCAGAGACATCGTTTTCAGCGGCCCGGGCAAGACCGAACACGAACTCGCCCTGGGAATCCGGAACAGGGCCCGGGTGACGCTGCTTCTCGACAGTGCAGGGGAACTGGAACGTCTTTCAAGATTGGTTGGGCATGCAGATCTCGGGGGGCTGCCCCTGAAAATCGGGTTTCGCATCACAGGGCGACACCATGGTGCGTGGGGAAAGTTCGGCGTGCCGCCGGAAAAGCTGGGAGACCTCTTCAGCAAAGCCCTTTTGGTGAAGGGCCTTGACCCTCAGGGAATTCAATTCCACACGAGCTGGAACTTGGGCCCCGAGGCTCAGGTCAAGATGATTGAAGGCGTAGGCGCCTGTATCAGAGGTCTTTCAGCAAGTGCGCTGAGCCGCCTCAGATTCCTCGACATCGGAGGCGGCTACTGGCCCGAACAAGGGGAGTGGCTGAATCCTCAGAATACAGGAACCGGAAGGCTCATTCATGCTGTGGACCCTGATTTCCCCTTTAAACACCGGCACTACTACCGTCCGGCCAACCCCCTCGAATCCTTTGCAGAAAGAATTTCCGCGGCCCTTCGCAGCCAGGGAAGCCCTCTCAGGGACCTTGAAATCTTCATGGAGCCTGGAAGGTGGATCTCTTCGCCGGCCATGCACGTGGTCATCAAGGTGATAGACAAGAAAGGACCGGCGGTCGTTATCGCGGACGGCGGGATCAACCTGCTGGGGTGGGAGCGCCCTCTCTCAGAGTTTACCCCTGTGATCAATCTGAGCCGCCCTTCCCTGAAGGAAATCCCGGTTAGGGTTTTCGGTTGCCTCTGCACCCCCCTCGACATATGGGGAACTTCCTGCTTCGGCCGGGAAGTTCTACCCGGTGACATCCTCCTGATGCCGGACCAAGGGGCTTATACCTATTCCCTTCGCCAATCCTTTATCAAACCTATTGCCCGCGTCGTCCGCTTCGACGGAAGCTCCCTCACAGAAGCACAGCCCGAGCAAGCGTTTTAGAACTTTTGTCCCTTCATCCTCCCTCTTCATCCACCTTGTCGGACACCAACGCAAGACCCATAGAATGATTAGACACAAATTACTTCCGGATTTTTTCTCTCTGAGACTATAATACCTGTCATCCAAGATTTTGGCGTTTTGAAATACCGTACTGCCGGCGCGGAGTATGGAGGCTTGAGATGAACTTCGAACTTCTTAGATCGATTTTCATGTGGTGCACGAGTATAAAAGAAGGTGCACTATCGTTGTAAAGCATCCTACAAAGGATAGGTTATGGCTCAGAGAAAGACACGTCCCTTCCATGGATACAGCTTTGTTTATATCGCCGCCGGCACGGCATTTCTCGTGCTCATGGCCCTGGATCGAGGCGGCATCGGCCGGACGGCTCTCAAAGCCCTCCCGGTGAGTACCCTGATCCTTTTGGTGCTCCGCGATCTTCGAGGCTTCCCCTCCATTTTCATGACCGGAGCGCTGCTTGGCTCCGTGTGCGGCGATGTGTTGCTCGACATCCCTCACGCCGGCCTCTTTATCTATGGCCTGGTAGCCTTTCTTATGGCCCACCTTTTCTACACCGTCCTGTTTTTTCGGTTTGCGGAAAAACCCGGCAGTACCGACATGGCGGTGATCGCCGGGCTGGCTCTCTTTGCCGGCCTCATGATATGGATCTTCCGCGGCATTGACCCGAAGCTGCTCGGCCCGGTTGTCCTCTACATTGTTGTCATCATCACCATGAGCGTCGGCGCCCTCCTGGTTCCAGCAGCCAACCGGCTCCTTTTCTGGGGCGCCCTTCTGTTTATTGCCTCGGATGTGGTTCTTGCAGTCAATAAATTTTTGGTGGCCATCCCCCACGGCCGGCTCATCAACATCACCCTCTATTTCCTCGCCCAATTCACGATTGTTTCGGCAGCCAGAACTATCTGGATGGATAAGGGAACAGGAAATGGAACATTTTGAAACAGAGGATATCAAGTCCCCGATAAAAATAGGTTTGGGATATATACCCGGAGCGATCGGGCGGGTCGCCGAGCTTCACGGCGTCTACTACCATGATCATTGGGAGTTCGGGCTTTTCTTTGAGGCGAAAGTCGCGATGGATCTCGCGGAATTCCTGAAGCGATACGATGAAAGCCGAGACGGTTTTTGGACGCTCCGGCTTGACGGCCGCATTGAGGGCTCCATTGCCGTAGACGGCATTCACGTTGATGGCAAGGGCGCCCATCTTCGCTGGTTCATTGTTTCAGACCTCTTGCGGGGAAAAGGGGCCGGCAATCAACTGATCAAGAAGGCCATGGACTTCTGTCGGAGCAGGGGGTTCCAGACGGTTTACCTGTGGACTTTTGAAGGGCTCAATCCTGCAAGGCGCCTTTACGAAAAGCACGGGTTCAAGCTCGTGGAAGAGCGCAGAGGAACCCGGTGGGGCGCCGAGGTGAAGGAACAGCGCTTCGAGTGCCCGCTTTGATCGCGCTTTCTCCTATGCTGTAGATCCTTCTTTCCTGTTCGAGGGTCTTCGCAGCTTTTATCATCAGCGGTAATCTGCTGACCCTATTTCTTGTCCCACCAGGAGGTGTTCTGTTCCAGCGGGTCGTAGAACTTCATCTTGCCCTCCACATAGACAACCGGCGCCGATCTCACCTCATCGCGCCCACACCTCATCAGGCGATCGGAAACGATCATGCCTCCAACGAAAAAACCGTATTTCTCAAAGGCTTCCTTGCTGTATTCCGAGCAGGACGGGTACATGGGGCATTCCCCGGACCGAACCGCGGAGCAGTGATTTAAAGGCCCTTGATAGAAAGCGATGACGGACCTCAGGGGGTTAAAAGATTTCGCCGGTTCCCCTTTTGTGCCGATCGAATGCGCACAGGAAGTGAGGGAAAAAAAGATCACGCACCACAATGGGGCTCTCATTCTCATCACCGACATGGCTTTTGATGCAATATGTGGCTTTTAGGCATGTTTCATTCTTTTGCAGCCATCTCCCGGCAGCATGAGCAGACGCCGAACAAGAACACTTCGTGACCTTCCGCAACAAAACCGGGAGGGGTGGATTGCTTTTCATTCAAGGCACAACCGGGCAATTCAAACAGGCGGTCGCAGGACCGGCAGTGAAAATGGTGGTGGTGCTCTTTCTCGGATCTTTCGTAAACCGTGCCTGCATCGGGATGATGGATTGCCTTGAGCCATCCGCTCTCCACCAGAAGCTTCAGATTGCGGTAAACAGTGGCCTGGTTCAGAGACTCCACGATGTTCCGGCCGATTTCAAGAATTTCCTCGACCTTCAGCGGCCGGTTCTCCTTTAGAAAAACATCCTGGATCGCCCCTCTCTGGACGGTTTTTCGCTTCATTGTCTTTGTTACCCTATTCCATTTTAGCTTTCAACCCTTGATCCTGCAACTCTTTTCGCAATAACACTTGACAAGGTTTCATGAGCCCATATAATGCAATTGCATTTGCAATAATGAAATATGATGACTTCGTAAGAAGTCGTCAATCAGGACGGCACAGTAACAAGCGCCGGATGAAAGGCGAATAGACGGCGCAAGACAAAAGGTGCAAGGCGCACAGCCAAGAGATAAGAAATGGTATTTGCGCCTTGAGTCTCGAGCCGTGTGCCTTCCTGTATGTACGCTGCAAGCCTGCCCCTCGAAGGCGGGGGAAAGATGAAGCGCGACGCCGCCCTTCGATTGTACTAAGGGTCATGATCCAAGTCGAATGGCAGATGGATTTTTTACGAAGCCGTCAAGTATAATCATCACCAAGCCAAGGGGATATGTTATGCTGCGATTGTTGAAAAGGGTTCTTGCCGTTTCTTTGCTCGCGGGCTGCTCTTTTTCTTCACCCATATGGGCTGCCGAGAAGATCCCGGTCTTTGTCAGCATTGCTCCGCAAAAATACTTCGTGGAACAGATTGGCAAGGATCTGGTCGATGTCCAGGTCATGGTGGAAGCGGGTGCCAGCCCCCACACCTACGAACCAAAGCCTCGACAGATGGCGGCTATTTCGAAGGCGCGACTCTATTTTGCAATCGGGGTAGCTTTTGAAAAAGCATGGTTGAAAAGAATTCATGCCTCCAACCCGGGGATGTTGGTCGTGCACACGGATCATGGAATCGAGAAGTTACCGATGATCGCCCACCATCACCATGGCGAAAACGAAAACCATGAAAAAGCTCACCATGATCATCATCACGGAGAGTTGGACCCGCACATCTGGCTGTCTCCATCTCTGGTGATGGTGCAGGCGCAGAACATTCTGTCCGGGCTCCAGGAAGTGGACCCGGATCAACGTTCGGCCTATGAAACGAACTATAGGGCCTTCGTGGCCGATCTTGAAAGGCTGGATGAAGAGTTGAAAAGACTTCTTTCCGGAAAAGAAGGGTTCGAGTTCATGGTTTTTCACCCGGCGTGGGGATATTTCGCTGAAGCCTATGGGCTGAAACAGGTGCCTGTTGAGATCGAAGGCAAGGATCCTAAGCCGGCCCAGCTGATGAAGCTGATTGATCTTGCCAAGGAGCACAACATCAGGGTCGTCTTTGTGCAGCCCCAGTTTTCAGCCAAGAGCGCCAAGCAGGTGGCTAAAGAAATTGGGGGGCAGGTCGTCTTTCTCGATCCTTTGGCACTGAATTGGGCGGACAACCTGCGTCAGGCTGCAACCAAGTTCAAAGAAGCCTTCAAGTGACAGGAATGCTGTGAATCATCCGATTGTTGAAATAAGGAACGTTTTCTTTTCCTACAACGGCCACGAGGTACTTCAGGATGTGACCCTTGACGTCCTCCAAGGGGATTTTATCGCCATGATCGGCCCAAACGGCGGAGGAAAGACCACCCTGCTAAAATTGATGCTCGGGCTGCTTAAGCCGACCGGAGGGTCTGTTCGCGTCCTTGGTGTGCCCGCCCAAAAAGCTTCTCACCACATCGGTTATGTCCCTCAAGAAATTCACGGGAACCGAAGTTTCCCCATCACCGCCTTGGACGTAGTTCTTATGGGCAAACTCGAACCGGGGAAACGGTTCACCCGCAAGTCCAGGCAGGATCGGGAGGAGGCAACAAAAGCTCTGGAACGGATGGATATGGCTGCTTTTGCAGGCAGAAGAATCGACGAGCTTTCCGGGGGCCAGCGCCAGCGCGTTTATATTGCAAGGGCCCTGGTGACACAGCCCAAACTGCTTCTCTTGGATGAACCGACTGCCAGCATTGACACCAGGGGCCAGGCTGACTTT
>JAWOJI010000033.1:0-7416 GCA_046481735.1 Desulfatiglandales bacterium
GTGCCTTCTACAATAGCTTCGGCGGACTGTTCGGGTGTGAGTCCACCTACGCTGACGCCGTGGAGGATTGTGTGCAGACGGGTCACGCCCAGCTCGTGTGCTTTTTGAGCCGCGCTACTTGCGGCCTGACGCGCTATGTCAAGGGTGAATTTGTCTGACTTTCCTAACCCAACCACAATGACGCGCTTGGCAGGGATGGCCCCATTTGGGTACAAAACGAGGGTTTCATGGTTCTTTCCCTGAAAGTCTCCACTTGCAATCAGTGTTTGGATTTGTCCGTTGAGCGCTTTATCTATGGCGCCTGTTGCGCCTCTTGGCTTTTCTGTGCCTGTTGTCCTCCAGACTGCAAAAAAGAATCGTTTGTTGATTTTTTTTACTCTCCAAGCAGGACTTATTTCAACCCGAATCACGAAAATCGGGGTCTTATTATCGAGGCATGAGTGAAAATAGCCCAAAATCTGAGAAAGCGCTTTACAATTCCGGATCGACAAGCCTATAAACCCAGCAGGCGAGGGAGGTTGAGGCAATGTGGGTGTAAGGGCCACGGCGGCCTCCTGCCTTCGATGTGGCACCAAGGAACACGGGAAAAAAGGCAGAGGATATGAGCGCAAAGCGTTCAAACGAAATCAGGGACTGCAGAGGTGCCGGTAGTTCGTCCCAAAGTTCCGACCAGAGGCTTGCGGCCCTTCTTGACAGCATAACAGAGGGATTTGTTGGGGTAGGTTTCGATTGGCGGTATACGTATGTCAATGAATCGGCGGCCCGGTTTCTGAGAAAATCCAAAGACCAACTCATCGGAGAGAATGTCTTTCAAGCCTTTCCGGAGGCCGAAGGAACGGTCTTCGAGAAAGGTTTTAGACAGGCCATGACAAAGCGGGTGACCGCTTCGTTTGAAAGTTTTTATGAACCCCTGGAATCCTGGTTCGAGTGTCGCTGCTACCCGTCACCCGACGGGATAAGCGTCCTATTTGCCGACACGACCCAAAAGAAGCGTCAAGAGAATGAACTTCGCCTATACCAAGAAATGGTCCGGAACGCCAACAGCGCCATCATCCGGTGGAAAAGAGACGGGACGATCTCGTTTTTCAATGAATTTGCCCAAGAGTTGTTCTGCTACAACAAGGAACAGATCATCGGTAAGAACGTGGGCATCCTCGTACCTGAAATCGAGTCCTCAGGCACGGACCTGACAGGTCTGGTTCAGTACATCGTAACCCACCCGGAGCTATACATAAACAACATCAATGAAAACGTTCGTCGAGACGGAAGCCGGATCTGGATGACTTGGACGAACAAAGCCCTATTCGACGAAGCCGGGCAAGTCGCTGAAATCCTGGCGGTCGGATCGGATGTCACCAAGCTGAAGCTGGCGGAAGAGGAACTCCGCAGGAGCGAAGCTTCTTTCAAGCTGCTCTCCAAAACGGCGGGCCGGCTCCTGGAAACCCCGCACCCTCAACGAATCGTCGATGATTTGTGCCGGGAAGCAATGGAACACCTCGGCTGTCACGTCTTCTTCAATTTCCTCGCGGATGAAAAAGTAGGGAAACTCCGCCTCAATGCTTGCGCCGGAATCCCTGCAGAGGAAGCCAGGAAGATCGAGTGGTTGGACTATGGCGTGGCCGTCTGCGGATGCGTAGCGCGGCAAGGTGTTCCCATCGTCGCTGAGGATATCTTCAATGTTACGGATATCCGGACAGAACTGGTCAGGTCATACGGAGTCCAGGCCTACGCCTGCCATCCTCTCATGAGCCAGGGTCGACTCATCGGAACGCTCTCTTTCGGCACGAAGAACCGGGCACACTTCCTTCCCGAGGAACTGGCTCTCATGAAAACGATCACCGACCAGGTGGCTGTCGCCATGGAGCGGATCAACCTCATCGAAGAGCTTCACATGTCAAGAGATGAGCTGGAGATGCGCGTGAGGGAAAGGACAGCCGAACTGGAGCTCAAGAACAACGAACTCCAGGAGTTTGTTTTCATCGCCTCCCATGATCTCCGGGAGCCGTTGAGAAAAGTTGAGACTTTCGGGAACATGCTTGCCACCAAATACGGCGTCTCCCTGGATGATACTTCCAGGGATTATATCATGCGAATGCGGACGGCGGCTCTCAGGATGCAAAAACTCCTCAATTCTCTTCTGGCCTACTCTCGCGTAAGCACCAAAGCCGAGCCCTTGAAAAAAACCGATCTCAACAAGTCGGTCAAGGAAGCACTGTCCAACCTGGAGATCATGGTCAAAGAAAAGAATGCGCGCGTTGAGGTAGGAGAATTGCCAACAGTCAAGGCGGATTGCGTTCAGATGAACCAGCTTTTTCAAAACCTGATCGGAAATGCTTTGAAATTCAGCCAGAACAATCAACCCCCCCAGGTGAAGGTCTATGCACAACAAGTCCGGGACGCAAAAGGAGCTTATGAGATCTGCGTGGAGGACAACGGTATCGGGTTTGAAGAAAAATATCTCGACAGGATTTTCCTTCCCTTTCAAACTCTTCACGGAAGAAGCAGCGACTATGAAGGGGTGGGCATAGGACTCGCGATCTGCAAAAAGATTGTCGAGCGGCATGGTGGTGACCTGACAGCCAAGAGCGTGTTTGGCAAGGGCTCCACATTTATTGTGGCATTCCCGCAATAGGGGATATTGATATGAAGGAGAGCTGGTGGAAGAACGATTCCGGGCAGGCACAAAAAATGGCTCGTCAATCGCTTCTGGAGAAAATGCATGATTCACCCCATTGCTATTTCCTTGCCTAGGGTACAAGATCTTGGAATGACGTTTTTGTACAATCGGTAGGGTTTTGATTCACAAGGCTTTCTCTTGATAAAAGGAGGGAAATTCGATGGCAAACTGTTCAGAGATGAAAAAGGGTGACATCTTCCTTTGCAAGACGTGTGGTCTAGAGCTGCAAGTCACCAAAGCTTGCACCTGTGATGCGGGAGGGAAAGGTAGCTGCACTGTCCCCCTCAATTGCTGCGGGAAAGAGATGAACAAGAAATAGTCCTTACTGGGGGCTTCAAATTGTGCATCGCTTCCTGTGTTGAGGACCTGCCGGACCTCGGGTACCCTCATGGGGAAATTTTTGCCCATAGGCAGGGATGGTCACATCAGGTGATTCGCTGTGGTGATTGAAAAGAAGATCTTACCCGTGAGCCAACGTTTCGCTCACTCGGGCGCAGTATTCCCGGCTTGTCTCATCTCCTGCGACAAGGCTGATTTCCGAGGGGGATGAAGCCCCAAGCCCGAGCTGAACCGCTCTCTGAATTTGCTCCTGTTCAAATATTTTGCGATCCATGATCTGCTCGTTGCTCCCCAGAACCTTTAAGACGGCCAGGGCGACGGCATCCACAGCAACACGATCCGTTGAAGCGAGGAACACCCTTCCCTTGGCTCTTTTCCCTGTCATCGGGCCGCCGTCCACAAAGGCCTCAATGCCGTCCAGGATGATGAGGTCGGGTTTGAAGGCTGCATTGATTTCAGCAATCATTTTCCGCTGGTGAGGGGAACTGTGGAGCTCCCTCATGTAGCCGTAGCCGTGCCTGGTAGTGGGAACCACGCCCACGTGAAGCTTGAGGGACATGGTGAAGACGCCTCCGTACTGATGCGTCTTGAGGCAACAGGTTGAGATGAGGCACTCAGCTTCCAGGATAGGCCGGGCCACGCGAAATCCGTCCTTCCAGTGGGTGTCTTTGGGGTTGAATTTCACCCAGTCTTTGTCCGGCAGATCATCGAAATTGAGGATGCGAACGTCTCTTTCCTGCATGAGCTGGATGATCCCCATTTCCTCCATCACCTCTTTGGTAGGAGGGTAACTCCTCTCTCCCAGGGCCACGGATTTGGCGCCCATGTTCCAGACCTCGTCCACCAGACTGACCAGCGTTTCGTTATGGGTCGAGCCCGGGTAATAATCCGCGGTGTTGAAGTTGGGCTTGATGAGAACATCCTTGTTTTTCACAGGATTCGAGTTCAATGCCTTCATGGTCGAGACAACACCGTCTTTGTGGTCTTCCGTTTCAAGAAATACGACCAGGCTCCTGCTCTTTCCCATCGCAACGCCTCCCTCTAATCCTAGCATCAGAGCTCCTGCAGCCATGCCCGAGCACTTCAGAAAATCTCTTCTGCGTATCCCTGAAACCTTCATTGGGAATCCTTTCATCGTCTCTCCGTTATGCGCCACTGAGCTTGGCTGCAATTCCGGCCACGTGCTTGCCCTGGAAACGGGCTGCAGCCAACTCGTTTTCACTGGGCATTCGCGAACCGTCAGCCCCGGCGATTGTGGAAGCGCCGTAAGGGGACCCACCGGTTACTTCGTCCATTCTCATCTGGCCCTCGAAAGTATAAGGCAACCCTACGACAATAAACCCCTGGTGAAGAAGGGTGATGTGGAAACTGAGGATTGTCGATTCCTGTCCGCCATGCTGGGTGTTGGAGCTTGCAAAAACACTTCCCACCTTGCCCACCAAGGCTCCTTTTTGCCAAAGACCTCCCGTGGCATCCAGGAACTGTCTCATCTGTCCGCACATGTTTCCGAACCGGGTCGGCGTGCCGAATATGACGGCATCGGCGGTCTCCAACTCGCTCACCGTGCATACGGGAATGTGGGTCATGCTCTTCTGCGGCTCCGCCGCACCCATCTTTTCGAGAATTTCCTGCGAGAGCGTTTCCGGTACCCGGCGGAGAAGAACCTCCGATCCGCTGACCTCATTCGCCCCCGCGGCAACGGCCATCGCCATTCGGTGAATGTGCCCATACATCGAGTAATAAACAATAAGTACTTTCATCGTTGACCTCCTTAGCGTTGGATTCAATCCCACGAAGCAACATCTCTGCCATTCCTACCCTTGCTGTCAGGAAGGCACGCGGTTTCACAGGAATAAGGCCGCCGGGCTCGGCCACCGCTTTTCCACCTGCGAACTCAGCATTCGCAATGTAATGCACTTTCTATCTTATAAATGATTCGTGACGCAATCCGTTCAATCCTGTATTTGGGTAGCATTATCGGAGTACGCCGCCTGGCAGCAACAGCCGTTTCCGAGAATACCCTTGAGTCGGCTTCAATATACATGATTCACCCCATGGCAGTTCGGGCGTGCTTCGGATATATACGATCACGCTCATGCAACATAAGCCGACCCCAGGCTGAATGAGGAGGAATGGACATGCAGGAATTCGGGCTTTTTATCGACGGCCGGTGGATGCCGTCCGCAAGCGGGCGCACTTTTGACACCACGAATCCGGCCACGGGAGAGGTGCTTGCCGTTTTCCAACAAGGAAATCGTGATGACGTGAAGAGGGCGGTCAACGCCGCATCCGGGGCTGTTTCCAAATGGCGTGCCTTTCCTGCACCCGAGCGGGGCGAAGTTCTGCTCAGGGCAGCCTCGATCATGCGACATCGCAAGGAGGAACTCGGCCGTCTTGTCACCCGTGAAATGGGAAAGGTCATTGCGGAAGGGAAAGGAGACGTCCAGGAGGCCATAGATTTTTTGGTATACATTGCCGGGGAAGGCCGAAGACTGACCGGGGAAACCACTCCTTCCGAACTGCCCCGCAAGTTCTGCATGACCGTAAGGCAACCCGTGGGGGTGGTGGGTTTGATCACCCCTTGGAATTTTCCTTTTGCTGTGCCTTGCTGGAAACTTGGGCCTGCGCTCATAGCAGGCAACACAGTGGTTTACAAGCCCGCATCCCTGACTCCGTTTTGCGCAGCCACCCTTGCGGGAATTCTTGAGGAGGCCGGGCTTCCACCCGGAGTATTGAATATGATCACCGGCTCGGCAGAAGAAGTGGGTGTTCCTATCGTGGAGCATCCCGATGTCAAGGTGGTTTCCTTCACCGGCAGCGTCGCAGCGGGCAGGGACGTGTACACCCGTGCTTCTTCTCTTCTCAAAAGAGTCGGCCTGGAGATGGGCGGCAAAAATCCCCAGATTGTCCTGGACGACGCAGATCTTTCCTTGGCCGTTGAAGGCGCACTTTTCGGCGCCTTCGGCACAGCCGGCCAGCGGTGTACGGCCACGAGCCGGCTGATCCTGCATCAGGCAATCTACGATGAGATGCTCGGCCGGCTGCTGTCTCGCACGCGGGCGCTCGGAATCGGAGATCCGCTTGATCCAGGCATTGATGTGGGTCCCGTTTGCGGTGAGGACCAAGAGAAAAAGATTTTGAATTTCATCGAAATCGGAATCAAAGAAGGAGCCGGTCTCTCCGCCGGAGGGAAAAAACTCACGGGGAATCTTTACGACAAGGGCTTTTTCATAGAGCCCACGATTTTCGAAGCCCGTCATGGGATGCGGATTACCAAAGAAGAAATCTTCGGTCCCGTGCTTTCAGTCGTCAAGGTCCATGACTATGAGGAAGCGGTGCGGGTGGCGAATGACGTGGAGTATGGCCTGTCCTCCTCCATTTACACGAACGATGTCAAACTCGCTTTTCGAGCCATCGATGACCTCGAGGCCGGCATTACTTACATCAACGCCCCCACCATTGGAGCCGAGGTTCATCTGCCTTTCGGGGGTGTGAAAAACACCGGAAACGGCGCCAGGGAGGCAGGAAGCACCGCCATAGAGGAGTTCACGGAAATCAAGACGGTGTTTGTCGACTACAGCGGTGCGCTGCAAAAGGCCCAAATCGAGCAATAGGTGGATGGATACGGTCCCCGGCGGCGGCAAATACAGGCTTTTGCCCATTGTCTATCAAAGGAAATCGCCATACACTGCAAGCATAAAGGAAGCGCATTTTCGAGATGAGGAAGAAAAAAGCTTCCCCCATTTTACGGAAAGGAGAATGACGAAATGACAGTAAAAACAGAACCATTGGTATGGGTTAAGGACAACGCCGGAAACAGGTTTCTGTGTCCCATGGATGCGCTGAGGGATCCCAATTCGGTCAGCGAAGCGGAAAAGAAGAATTGCGTCGATGACGCGTCCAGACTTCTTGACCCCAAGAGCGTTCCCGGAGAAGGAAAAATCAAATTTACCTAATACTCTGCAGGGGATATCTGCGGTCCGCCATGGCAGGTGGCTAGAGCGATAGGTGAAGGCTGCATTGCGGGTCTCGAGGCTGCGGCCTATGCGAAAGAACACAAGGAGAAAGCGTGAGCGGAGATGTGGCTCTCAGCTCGCCATTCTCTCCGTCCACAGAACGCAGGGTGCAACCCAGCCTATGCCAACCCAAACCCTTGGGACGCATATTCCTGGATTCTCGCTTTGGCATCGGAAAGATTCTTGCCGAGATACCAGGGCTCCATGAATCCTTCCAACATGATTTTCCACCCCTCCTCGTCCTTGAAAATCTCCGCCTCATCACAGGACACGCCGCATCCTTCTTCGCCTATCACATTCATCAAGTACTCTCTTAGTTCTCCTGTTTCATCCATTCTTCTCTCCCCCTTTCATTCCCCATCGTCCTCCATTGCTTTTTCTCCG
>JAWOJI010000048.1:0-3501 GCA_046481735.1 Desulfatiglandales bacterium
CGTCATAGTCGAGTAAAACTGCAATCCTTTTGTTTTCGGCTTTGGCGGCGATTTCCTCGAAACGCTCCAAGGCTGAGGGTACGGCATCTGCCGGGGACGAGGAAGCGTTATTCAGCTCTATAAACGACAAGTCGGTGACTACCAGGTTCGCCCCCTTATCTTCAAGGCCGCGCCATGGCTGGTTCGTAAACATTTACGCCGCCGGTTTCGATCAACTCGTTGAAATAGCGATTCTTGTGGTTTCCCAGCATCAAGATGGTTTGCTTTTTCGGCCCATCTTCCAGGCTTCCGTATGAAAGCTCACTGCCTCTGGATTCGAGAAAACTTTTCACCCCTTCGTATCTTGGTTTCCCATCCACGTATCGGCGACAACCCTCATCGTCAAAAGGTTTCCAATCGCCCTTTGAGACCTTTTCCAGGTGTTCGTCGAACAGGCGCTGCCGATGGAGGCGCTTAAGCGGCAAGAAACAATTCTATTCCTGGCTGCTTGTTTGCGTATCTTACTGCTCGAATCTGGATTTGGCCTTTGCATAAGTTGCCTTCAGGATTTCCCAGGAATTCTCTAGCCCCTGCTTAAGATCCTCCCACGCTCCTTCACCCGCCTGCTGCAATTCTGCGATCTTATCTTCGACCTCTTTACGCTTTGCCCGCAAATCCTCGATCTGTTCATGATACTCGATTTTCGCCTCCGCCTTTGCCAGATCGGCTTTTGCATGCAGCTTGTCGATCTCGGCGTTCCATTCAGCCATTTTGGCTTTCAACTTTTGCACATAGGCATCTCTTTTTTCAGTCATTGCGTTTTCTCCTTTCCATCGATTCGTACTTGGACCCGCAGGTCGGCGCGGTGGCCGACCCTACAAAGGACATCGCAAGCGGACTCGCCAGGCGGGTAAATGCTTGCTCCTACTGTCCTTTTCTGAACTCTGAACACTGAACGCTAGTTCCCCCGATTCTGTCCGCTATTGTCCGACCAAAACGGCAACCGCATGGCCCGGCATCCTGATCCTTTCAGTTTCAGGGGAGATGCCGGGCTCGGAAGCGAGAACAATCTTCTCTTCTCCAAGCTCAGGGTATGGAATTCGCCGCTCTGTCTCCGACAGGTTGCAGACAACCAGAACGGGTCCTCGTTTCATGATCAGCCAGCGGGCCTCCTCGCCAAATTGTACGGTGGTTCGTTCCATCCGTCCGACCCTCAGTGGCGGGATGCGGCGCCGGAGCCCGATCAGGGACCGATGCCAGTCAAGCATATCGGAATGGGCCTCACGCTGCCTTTCTTCCCAATCCAGTTTGGATCGGAGAAAAGTCTCCTTGGTCTGGGGATCGGGAATGTCTTCAGGATCCCAACCGAAAGCGGCGAACTCTCTCCTTCGACCTTCCCGGACCGCCTTCCCAAGATCAGGGTCATCATGATCCGTGAAATATTGAAAGGGCGCGGATGCCGCCCACTCTTCACCCTGAAAGATCATGGGAACAAAAGGCGCCGTGAACACGAGGGCCGCCCCCACTTTTGCCAGGCCGGGGCTTACCAGGTGACCGATACGCTCTCCCCTGGCGCGGTTGCCCACCTGGTCGTGATTCTGGAGGCAACCCACGAACTGATGACCTGAAAGCCCGACCGCCGTCCTTCCGTGAATTCGCCGCCGGTATTTGGAATAGACACCGTCATAAACCAGCCCGCGCGTGAGCACTTTTGCCAGGTCGGCAAGGCACCCGAAGTCCTGGTAGTACCCGTCCTGCTCGCCGGTAAGCGCTGTGTGCAGGGCATGATGAAAGTCCTCGTTCCACTGGGCATGGATTCCGTATCCTCCCACGGCCCGGGGGCGGATCACCCGGGTGTCGTTGAGATCGCTTTCCGCGATGAGTAACAGGTACCTTCCCAGGGAGGACTCCAGGTCTTCGACCTCGATTGCGAGCTGCTCCAGGAAATGAACGGCTGAAATGTCCAGGATGGCATGGACTGCATCAATGCGCAGACCGTCCATGTGGTAGTCGCGCAGCCACATCAGGGCGTTATCGATGAAAAAGCGACGCACCTCATCGCTCTGCAGACCGTCCAGGTTGAGCGCTTCTCCCCACGGCGTGGCGTAGCGTCGGGTGAAGTAAGGCCCGAAACGTCCCAGGTAATTCCCGGCAGGGCCGAGGTGGTTGTAAACCACGTCCAGGATTACGGCCAGGCCTTTTTCGTGACAGGCATTCACCAGACTCTTCAGTCCTTCCGGGCCGCCGTAGACCTCATGGGGTGCGAAGAGATCCACCCCGTCATAGCCCCATCCCCTGGAGCCTGAAAAGGTGTTGACCGGCATAAGTTCGACGTGGGTGATCCCCAGGTCCTTGAGGTAATCCAGTTTCTGCGATGCACCTGCGAAGGTGCCTTCCGGCGTGAAGGTACCCACGTGAAGTTCGTAAATGATTGCCGACGAAAGGGGAGGGGGCTGCCATTGTGAATCGGTCCATGAGAATGCGCCGTGGTCCAAAACGCGGGAAGGACCATGAACGCCCTGGGGCTGCCAGGGCGATCTCGGATCGGGCAAAGGTTCCTTGCCATCCACGATGAAAGCATAATCCGCGCCATGGACGGCCAGGGGGGTTTCCACCCGCCACCATCCCTTTTCGCTTCGCTCCATATCGAGGCGACTTTCCCTTATCTTTACCTCCACGCGCTCAGCGTCCGGGGCCCAGACTTTTATGATTCCCATTCCGTGCTCCTTAGCGCAAAGTTTCAAAAGTGCAAGTACGTATTCACCACGGACTCTCTTCTCCGTGCCCTCTGAGTCTCTGTGATGCAATAATTTTCGTCATGTGTTTACGCCACTGTTAGGCTTTTCTCATGAGCAGGACCAGCGACCGGTTCTCCACCGGAACTTCTTCCCTGGCGGCATATTCCTTCTCATCCTCGACAAAGCCGCCCCGGGCTGTGTCCAACAAACGGATCCACTGCTTTCCCCATTCCGGGGAGGGTGAAGGGGTAGGGTTTTTCGGGCCATACTTTCATGTTCAGTACCTTCCTTTGCCGTGGTCAAAATACGAAGGCCCCAAATTTCCATGGGTATTGGTCGAAGTGTTTCTTAAAGCAGTCATCGCAGGCAAGGGCATACCCTTCGTGGCAACCGAAACCGGAGAGGTATTCAGAAGCTTCGTCATCATCGGAATTAACAACGAAACTCCATTCCTTCTCCTTGCACAGGTCGCATTTTTGGTTCAAGATGTCCCCGTAGAGATCCTTTGCTCGGTTGGCTGTTTCATAGTCCGCCCGTATCTTCTTTACGAAGTTCAAGACCTTGTCCTTTCAATCCCCTAATGTTATTCACGGGCGACCGGGCAGGTTCCCGGCTTTCGGCCGGCTTCGCCTAGCCCGTGATAGGTGTTTCAGCGAATCGGGACTCTTGGCTTTCCTCATGGAGGATAATGCTCGTCGACACGCTCTGTCAAATTGTGTTGGATTGAAGCGATCTGACCACCATTTGATGAGAAAATATATTGAAATTCTATTAAGCCCAGAAT